>JAKCAB010000818.1 GCA_021839785.1 bacterium
GCCCGTAACTGAACTTTTGGTTGGAATCCTTCAGCGCCTCCGCGTCAGCCGCCTGCGCGCCAACCGCGAGCAAGCCCGAAAGCGCCAGCCAAGACCAAGTGTATTTCATAAAATTAGCCGTCGTTCGCAACGAAGATTTCGGAAACCGCCCGGCGTTTCAACAGCAAAAGCGACTACCCTGTGGACGCACTTCACTTCGCCGTGGAACAAAACCAGGCCGCTGTTAGACTGCCGCCATGCAAACCCTTTCCCGCCGCACGTTTCTGGGCCGTTCGCTCAGCGCCGCTCTTTTCGCCACCGCCGCCGGCGCCGCGCCCGGCTTCCTGGCGTCCGCTGCCCCAAACCGGCGCCCGACCCTTGCGATCCGTCTTGGCGGCCCGCTGTTCAATGCACCGTCCGATCCCAATGCGTTGGCAAAGGCCCACCGCGATCTCGGCTACGCCGCCGCATATTGTCCAAACATTTCCTTGCAGGACGCCGCCGCGATCAATACCACCCGCGAGGCGTTTGCCCTGCACGGCGTGGTCATTTCCGAGGTCGGGCGTTGGGTGAACCTGCTCGACGCCAGAGCCGAGAAACGCAGCGAACACCTCAAGACCGTCACCGACGGCCTGGCGCTCGCGGACGAGGTGGGCGCGCTGTGTTGCGTGGACATCGCCGGCTCCTTCAACGAAACGATCTGGTACGGCCCGCACCCCGACAACTTGTCGCCTCGCTTCTTCGACGCCGCGGTCGAGAACGCGCGCAAAATCATCGACGCCGTGAAGCCGAAGCGCGCGAAGTTCTGTTACGAAATGATGGGCTGGGCCTTGCCGGACAGTGCGGACTCCTGCCTGCGGATGCTCAAGGCGGTGGACCGGCCGGCCTTCGGCGTACACCTCGATCCCTGCAACCTGGTCAATTCGCCCCGTCTTTTCTATCGCAACACCGACCTGCTCAACGAATGTTTCGACAAGCTCGGCCGCTGGATCGTCAGTTGCCACGCCAAAGACCTCGCCTGGGAAGTTGAGATGAACGTGCATTTCCGCGAAGTCATTCCCGGCCGCGGCCAACTGGATTACGCGACCTACCTGCGCCGCCTCGCCGAACTGCCGCACCAGCCGCCGCTCATGCTCGAACACCTGAGCACCGCCGCCGAATACGACGAAGCCCGCCAGCACATCCAACGCGTCGGCCACGGTGCGGGCCTGGCGTTCGCATGAACGGATTCCCCGAACGGCTCCGGCAGGTTGATCTGACGCGGGTCGAGTGGCGCGGCCGGCGCTGGTTCTATTTCGGCGGGTGCGATTACTTCCGGCTCAGCCGGCATCCGCGGGTGATCGCGGCGGCACGCGAAGCCTTGGAAACACACGGTTTCGGCGTCGCGGCCTCGCGGCTCACCACCGGCAACCACCCGCTGTTCGCCGAACTCGAAACCTGGCTGGCGCGCTTTTTCCATGCCGAGCGGGCGCTGCTGGTCGATTCCGGCTACGCCACCAATTCCATCGTCGCCCGCGCCCTGGCTGGCGACGTGACCCGCGCCTTCCTCGACGCCCACGCCCACGCCAGCCTCCGCGATGCCGCGTCCGAACTGGACTGCGCGGTCGTCGAGTTCCAGCACTGCGAACCGGATGATCTGCGGCGTCGCTTACGGCGATTGCCGGCACGCGCCAGGCCGTTGATTTTGACCGACGGCGTGTTCAGCCACGACGGCTCGCTCGCCCCGCTGGCGGCGTACTTGGAGTTGCTGCCGAAGGCCGGCCGGTTGCTCGTGGACGATGCGCATGGCGTCGGCACTTTGGGAAAGCACGGGCGCGGTACGCTGGAAGAATGCGGCGTCCGCGATCCGCGGATCGTTTGCACCGGCACGCTCAGCAAGGCGTTTGGCTCGTTCGGCGGATTCGTGCTGGGCAACCGCGCACTCATCGACCGCATCGTGACCAGCAGCCGCTGGTTCGGCGCCAGCACGCCAATTCCGTTGCCTGCGGCGGCAGCGGCCCTGGCCGCGGGCCAACTCATCGAAGGCGACCAACCGATGCGGGCGCGCCTGCGAGCCAACACCGCGAAGCTCAAAGCAACGGCGCACGCCGCGGGATTCGCGGTCCCGGACAGTCCGGCGCCGATGATCGGCGTGGTGCTCCCCGAACCGGCGACCAACGCGCACCTGCGCCGCGCGCTGCTGGCGCGCGGAGTCTATCCCAGCCACATCCGTTATCCGGGCGGCCCGCCGGGCGGGTACTTCCGATTCGCGATCTCGAGCGAGCACCGACCGGAAGAACTCGATCGTCTCGCGGACGCGTTGCGCGCCGTCGCTCGCTGAGCGGCGACAGGGATCTGCGACGGCGCCAGCCGTGGCCTACCCGGAGGAACCAAGCGCGCAGCCCCACCCACCTGCGCCAACCGCGCACCGGTCTCGGCATTGGCGGTTTTCCTGAAGCACGAGTCTGTGTCATCCGCGCAAGCGATCCCCTTTCCCAAGCCGCCGGGCATTGAGTCACAGACCTTCAACTTCGGTAATTTCCGCGGGCGTGAGCCGGAAATCCAGGGCGCCGATGATGCCTTCCACCTGCTTCGCGCTGCGCGCGCCGACAATCGCGCCGGTCACCGCCGGATGATTCAACGTCCAGGCAATGGCCGCTTCGCCCGGAGTGCGGCCATGTCGCGCACCAACGGCACGCAACCGTTCCAGCACCTTGAGGTTTGCCGACAATTTCGGTTCCTGGAATTGTTCGTTCCGGGCTCGCCAATCGTTCTTTGGCAGCGACGCAATCCGTTCGCGTGTCATCGCGCCGGTGAGCAGGCCGGAAGCCATCGGCGAATAAACAATCACGCCCACGCCCGCGCGCTGGCACCAAGGCAACTGCGCCATCTCCACGTCGCGGCGGATGAGCGAATACGGCGGTTGCAGCGACGTAGCGCGCGCGCTGGACTGCAACTTCTCCAGTTCCTCGACACCGGCGTTTGACACGCCAATCCAGCGGACTTTGCCTTCCTTTTGGAGCGTCGCGAGCGTGTTCCAGCCTTCGACCGTTTCGTTCAAGTCGTCGGCCGTCCAGTGGATTTGGTAGAGGTCAATCACGTCGGTCTTGAGCCGGCGGAGGCTGGCTTCGCACTCGCGCCGGACGGATTCCGCGCGCAGGGAATAACCCACCTTGCCCCCGTTGTCCCAAATCATTCCGCATTTGGTGAACTGGGCTTGCCTTTCCAACCATTGATCAGCTTTACCAGCGGCACGTCCCAAACGTCCACGACCAAATGAACGTGATTCGGCATGACGACCCACGCCTGCATCCGATAATCGCGCCCATCGGCTTCGAGTAAAGTTTTCTCGACGCGTTCCGCCACATCCCGTCGCCGAAGCCAGCAGTCACCATGACCACGATCCAACCAAGCCTCCAACTTTCGACGTTTCACAGAATCATCCGGCTCTTTCAGAATCGCTTCAAACTCCGCGCGGCGCGTGACCGGAAAGGAATCGTGAAGTTGAAACGTGACGAACTGCGTGACGCCCGGCGCATCGAAGTGCGGCAAGGAACCGCGTTGATGCCAGCCGCGAAACCCCTTTTTCAATTCTTCAACGGATGGTTTCCAATCCCGTTCACGTTTGCCGCGGATGAGTTCGAGCAGACCGAGATTCTTTGGCGGCGTGCGCCGAACTGGTGTCGACGATTCCATTACGCAAGGAGCGCGGCATTCATGCCGCTTCACTTGCCGAGTGTAGGGAGACTCTGGAAAATTTCTAGCGTTCTATTTATACGGACGTTGAAGCGGCGTGAACGCCGCACTCCTGTCCTTCGAGCCGAGCATCGATTACGTTGTCACGAAGATTCCGCGCTTTGCCTTCGAGAAATTTCCGCAGGCCGGTGCGTGCGCACGGCCATCACTCACACTCACCACGCAGATGAAAAGCGTCGGCGAAGCGATGGCCATTGGCCGGACGTTCAAGGAAAGCCTGCAAAAATGCCTGCGCTCGCTGGAGATTGGCCTCAGCGGCCTGGGCGGCGACAGCAAGAGGCCGATGGCAGCGACCGGGACGGTCGCGCTCGTCTTCAATTGGGTATCCGAAAAATGGCAGGCCGTGCAAGCGGTTCGCCTCGGTCCTGGGCGGCCCGCTCAGGCGACAATCGCTTTCACCACCTCGCCGGACACGTCGGTCAGGCGAAAATCGCGACCTTGAAAACGATACGTCAGCCGGGTGTGTTCGATGCCGAAGAGGTACAGGATGGTCGCGTGTAAGTCGTGGACGTGGACCTTGTCATTCACGGCGTAGAAACCGAATTCGTCCGTCGCGCCATGCACGAGCCCGCCTTTCACGCCGCCGCCCGCCATCCAGACGGTATAGCCGTGCGGGTGGTGATCGCGGCCGATTTGATCCGGCTTGAGCGCGCCTTGCATCATCGGCGTGCGGCCGAACTCGCCGCCCCACAACACCAGCGTCGAGTCCAGCAAACCGCGCTGCTTGAGATCTTTGATCAACGCCACCGCCGCCTGATCGGTCTCGGCGCAGCGCTTTTTGAGGTCGAAAACCAAGTTGCCGTCCGGGCCGCCGTGGTGGTCCCAGCCGCGATGGTAAAGTTGAACAAAACGCACGCCGCGCTCGACCAGTCGCCGCGCGAGCAGGCAGTTGTTGGCGAATGAAGCCCGGCCCGGCGTGGTGCCGTACAGGTCGTGCATGGTCGGCGGTTCCTTCGCAATATCCATCACGTCCGGCACGCTGGTTTGCATCCGGTACGCGAGCTCGTAGGCAGCGATGCGGGTCTCGATCTCGGGATCGTGCAGCACGTCGTAGCGCATCTGGTTGAGGTCGCGCAGCACATCCAGCGATTCGCGCCGCCTCTGCGCGCCCATGCCGGGCGGGTTGTTCACGAAGAGGACCGGGTCGCCCTGCGAACGCAGTTGGACGCCTTGGTGAACGGTCGGGAGAAAACCGCTGCCCCAGGCGCTGTTGGTGAGCGGCTGGCCCACGCCGGTCATCAACACCACAAACGCGGGCAGGTCCTTGTTTTCGCTGCCCAGCCCGTAACTGAACCACGAGCCCATGCTGGGTCGGCCGGCCAGTTGGGCGCCGGTGTTCATGAAGATCGTCGCCGGGTCGTGGTTGAAGGCCTCCGAGTGGACGCCTTGCAGGAAGCACACGTCGTCAGTGATGGTCTGCAAATGCGGCAGCAGTTCGGAGAGCCAGACGCCGGACTGGCCGTACTGCGCGAACTTGTAGCGCGAGCCCAGCAGGGCCGCCTCCTTGCCGATCTGGGCGAGACGGACGTTTTTCACCAGCGACTCCGGCACCCGCTGGCCGTCGCGTTTGTTCAACTCGGGCTTGTAGTCCAGAAGGTCCAGGTGCGACGGCCCGCCCGACATGAAGAGATAGATGATATTCTTCGCTTTCGGCGCGAAGTGCGGACCAAGGGGAAGTTTCGCTCTCGCGGCAGTCGGGACCGAAGCGTCGGCGGCGAACAGGCGCTCGTTGAGCAGCGACGCGAGTGCCATCGCCCCCATGCCGGTGGTGCATTGTTGGAGAAAGCGGCGGCGGGTCGTCGCGCGGATTTGGTCGAGTCGATCTGGATTCATAGGCGTAAAAGAGTGGCAGGCCGTCCCGCGGATCAGCCTTTCGTCAAAGTCTCGTCGAGGTTCAGGAGCACATTCGCCACCATCATCCACGCAGCCAATTGGCGGGTGTCCAGCGTGGACGGGCGGTCCGCGGAACCCACGGCCAGCAGCTTCTCGGCGGCCTGCGGTTCCTGTTCGAAGCTGCGGCGTTCCTGGTCGAGGAACGCCAGCAGGCGCGCGCGTTCGGCCTCGGTGGGTTTGCGCGCCGTGCACAGGCGGAAGGCGAATTCGATCTGCTGGGCTGGCGTGGCGCCGCCTTCCTGCAAGACCCGTTGGGCGAGCACACGCGCGGCTTCCAGGAGCGTCGGTTCGTTCAAGCCGGCGAGCGCCTGGAGCGGCGTGTTCGTGCGCGGCCGACGCGAGGCGCAAACGTCGCGGCTCGGCGCGTCGAAGGTCGCAAAGGTTGGGTAAGTGCAGACCCTCCGCCAGAACGTGTACACTCCGCGGCGATACAGTTCCGGCCCGATGCTGGTCGGCCACTCGTCCATGCCGATCTCCGGCCGCAAGAAGCCGATTTCTTTCCACAGGTTCGGAACCTGGACCGGATAGACGCTGGGCCCGCCGGTCTCAGGGTTCAGCAAACCGCTGACGGTGAGGGCCTGGTCGCGGATCATTTCGGCGTCCATCCGGAACCGCGGTCCCCGGGCCAGCAGCCGGTTATACAGGTCTTTCTGGAGCAATTCCTCGCTGGCGGCGGCGCTTTGCCGATAGGTGGCCGAAGTAACGATCAAACGCAGGATGTGCTTCACGTCCCACGGGTGAGCCGGGGAGCCAACGGTTGGCGACATAAACTCGCAGGCGAGCCAGTCGAGCAACTCCGGGTGCGACGGCGGTTCGCCCTGCCGGCCAAAGTCCTCGCTGGTCTTGACGATGCCGATGCCGAAGCAACGTTCCCAAAGCCGGTTCACCGTGACCCGCGCGGTCAAGGGGTTCGCGGGATCGACCAGCCAGCGTGCCAGCGCAAGCCGGTTCGGCGGCAGGTTCGCCGGCAGCGGCGGCAGAAAGGCGGGCACGCCGG
>JAKCAB010000564.1 GCA_021839785.1 bacterium
TGTGGAAGTTCGACCTCAACCGCGGCCACGATTTCCAGGCGCGCGATGATTGGGGCCGCAAGTTCAAGACCGCCTGGACCAAGCTCAACCTGGGCGCCTGCATCCAGCAAGGCGACTACAATCACCGCGGCGAGCAAGGCATGTTCGAATCGGTCGGCCTGCGGCTTTTCCAACTCGCGGGCGTGCCGGCCTCCGACACGGCGTTTGCGCAACTGCGCGTGGTGGACGCGCCCGCGGAAGTCAATCCGACCAACCAGTTCGCGGGCGACTTTTGGGGCGTGTATTTGATGGTCGAACAGGAGAACGGCCGCTTCCTCGAACAACACGATCTGCCGGACTCGAATTTCTACAAAATGGAAGGCGGCACCGGCGAGTTGAACAACCTCGGCCCGCTTGGCCCCACCGACAAAAGCGACCTCAACCCGTTCCTCGCCGTGGCCAACGGCGGCGCCTCCGCCGACGAAGCCTGGTGGCGCGCGAACCTCAATTTGCCCGCCTACCTGAGCTACCAGACCATCGTCCAGGCGATCCACCACTACGACATCTGCTACGACAAAAACTTCTTTTATTACTTCGCCCCCGGCACGCGGACCGTGACCGTGACTCCGTGGGACCTGGACCTCACCTGGGCGGAGAACATGTACGACGCCGGTTGTGGCGGCGTGGACCGCATCAAGGCGCGCATCCTGGCCGGCGCGGCGCGGTATCCGGCCCTTTGGCGCGAGTGGCAGAACCGCATCCGTGAAGTCCGCGACTTGCTCTGGAACGAAGACGAGGCCTGGCGGCTCATTGACGAGTATGCCGGCCGGTTGCGCGGTCCGTCCGACCAGCCGGGCATTCTCGATGCCGACCGCGCCCAGTGGGATTACAACCCGAAGATGCTCGATTCCACCTACACGCCGAACGTGGGCAAGGCCGGCCAGGGCCGTTTCTACAAATGGCCAAACGAGCCTTCCGTCAGCAAGGACTTCGCGGGCTGCGTGCAGCTCATGAAAAACTACGTCACCTTCCGCGCCACCAGCCCGTCCGCGCGCGCGAAAGCGTTGGACTCGATCGCCAATGATTCCGCGATCCCGGCGGCACCGACGCTCACCTACACCGGCCCGGCAAATTACCCCGTCAACGCGCTGCGCTTTCGCGTCTCCGCCTACAGCGGCGCCGCCGCCTTTGGCGCAATGAAGTGGCGCGTCGGCGAAATCACGCGGCCGACGGCGCCGAACTGGCAGGCCAGCGAGCCTTGGAAATATGAGATCGCCCCGATCTGGGAAAGCACCGAAGTTCCCAGCTTCAGCGAACAAATCGCCATCCCGCCGGGCGCTTTGAAGGCTGGCCATGTCTATCGCGCCCGCGTGCGGTTCAAGGACGCCGAAGGCCGCACCAGCCATTGGTCCGCGCCGGTCGAGTTCGTCGCCGGCGAACCGGACAATCTCACGGAGCTGCAGCGTTCGCTGCGCGTCACCGAGCTGATGTACCATCCGCCGGCCGGCAGTGCGCACGAGTTCATCGAACTTCACAACGCCAGCCCGGATACCACGCTCAGCCTCGCCGGCGCCGCGTTCACTCAAGGCATCGACTACGCCTTCCCCGCCGGAGCGGAACTCGCGCCGGGCGCCTACGCGCTGGTGGTCCAAGCCGAGCCGGCCAACAACTTCGCCGCCTTCCGCGCCCATTATGGGCTGGCCGGTGACGTGCCAATCTTTGGACCTTACAACGGCAGCCTCAACGACGCGGGCGAGCAGGTGACGTTCAAAGCGGCGGCGGGCGGCACGAACCTGATTTCGTTCAAATACAGCGATGGCCCCGGCTGGCCACTCGCGGCGGATGGCGCCGGCCATTCGCTCGTGCCGCGGTGCGACTTTGGCGAGGCGGCCACCGGCGCGCTCGACTTCGGCGGCAACTGGCGGCCCAGCGCCTTCATCGGCGGCTCGCCCGGCCGCGAAGATCCGTCCCGGCACGACGAACTGGCGGTCAGCGAAATCGCCAGCCACACCGATTATCTAAGCGAACTCGATTCGAACGACTGGATCGAACTGCGCTCGCGCCTTGCCACCGACCGGGTGCTTGGCCCCGCCTGGTTTCTCAGCGACAGCGCGGCCGATTTGCGGAAATGGCAGATTCCGGCGGGCACGTTGCTGCCGGCCAACGGTTGGGTTTCGTTCGACGAGGTGACCGGTTTTCACAACCCGACCAACCTCGGTTTCGGCCTCAACAAGGCGGGCGATCAGGTTTTTCTCAGCCACCTGCCCGGCGGCGGTCAGGATCGCGTGGTGGACGCCGTGAGTTTCAAAGGCCAGGCGAACGGTTGGTCATTCGTGCGCTTCGATCGGGGCGAGGCCGCGGACAACTCGGATGACCTTTGGGACGCCGCGACGCCGCGCACGCGCGACGCGGCCAACGCCGCCATCCCGCCGCGCGTGGCCATCGCCGAAATCATGTACCACGAAGGCGGTTTGCCCACGAACATCGTGGATCCGGCGCGGCTGGAATTCCTCGAACTCCACAACGGCGCTGCGAAATCGCTTGCGCTCTTCGACACCAACGGAACGTGGCGCGTCCGCGGCGGCGTCGAATTCGATTTTCCACCCAACGTCGCGCTGGCGCCGGACCAGCGCGTGTTGGTGGTCCCGTTCGATCCAGCGGTTGATGCCGCCACGCTGGCCGGCTTTCGCCAAGTTTACGACCTGTCCGCCACGGTCCGCCTGTTCGGACCGTATCAAGGCCGGCTGGGCAACGATACGGATCGCGTCACGCTCGAAAAACCGCTGGCGCCGGACCTGCCCGGCGACCCGGTTGCTTGGGCGGTCGTGGACGAAGTCATTTACTTCGACCAAGCGCCGTGGCCCGGCGGCGCCGATGGCCAGGCGCAGAGCTATCGGCGCATTGACGAAGCGCGGCCTGGCAGCGATTGGAACAACTGGTTCGCCGCCAGTCCCACGCCCGGCGCGGTTGGGGTCGAAACCGACACGGATCACGATGGCATGACGGACGCCTGGGAGTTAGCCCACGACTTCGATCCAAAAAATCCCTCGGACGCCGCGCTGGACGCGGATGCCGATGGCCTGACCAACCTCCAGGAATTTCTGGCCGGCACCGATCCGCGCGATCCCGACAGCCTGCTGCGCATAGAAACGCTTTCGGTGGCGGTGGACGGCACTATCACGATTCGCTGCCGGGTCGGTGCGGGCCAGACTTACAGCTTGCTCGCGACTGCCGATCTGGAGGCGGATTCCTGGTCCGCGATCCAGCCCGTCCTTTCCGGCCCCGGCGAGACCGAAGTCACGATTACGCTTCCGGCACCCGGTGACCGCTACCGCTTTTATCGGCTCGGGAAATGAAGCTGGCAGGAGCGCGGGTGTCTCGATCCGGGGAGCACCCGCGGCTCGCGGGTGATCGTCGCCGGCCCGGCGACGATCCGCCGCCACGGGCCGTATTCACCGCGGCGCAAGTCAGAGGCAGTGTCCGCAAAGGTGTGTTGGGCGAGGCCGCCCAACACCGCACGCCGGCGGCGGGCGCTCCCCAGCGGGCGCTCCCCACCGCAAATCGCGCCTCGCTTGACTTGACCGGCGAGCCGCCGGTTTAATTCTCGGCGCAACGCACCGATTCATCATGAAGTTGACCTCCTTGCTCCCGCCCGTGCGCGGTGGTTCGTCACTGATCCCCGTCGCCGGCGCTGCCTTTACCCTTCTCGCCGCATTGGCCATGACGCCTGCAAGCCTCGCCGAAACCGTCACCGTGGCGTCCGCCGTGGCCAAGCCCGCCAGTGCGCCGACGAACCAGTTCTACGTCGGCAACCGCGCGCCGTTGCTGCCCAGCCAGTTCATCAAGTTCCCGGTCGGCAGCGTGCGGCCGGAAGGTTGGACGAAGCGCATCCTTCGGCTGCAAGGCGACGGCTTTCATGGTCACTTGACCGAGATCAGCCAGTTTCTTAAGAAGGACAACAACGCTTGGCTCAGTCCCACCGGCCAGGGCGAGCGCGGTTGGGAGGAGGTGCCTTACTGGCTGAAAGGCTTCCAGGATTGCGCCTACCTGCTGGGCGACGAGCGCATGATCAAGGAGGCGCGCATTTGGATCGAAGGCGCGATCAACAGCCAGCAGCCGGACGGCTGGTTCGGGCCGGGCGAAGGCCGCACCGGCCAGGCGACCGACCTCAAGGGCCGCGCCGACCTCTGGCCAAACATGATCATGCTGTTCTGTCTCCAATCCTTTTACGAGCACACCGGCGATCAACGGGTGATCGAATTGATGACCCGTTACTTCAAATACCTCGCCGCGTTGCCGGAAGACCAGTTCCTCGTCGGCTATTGGCCGAAGATGCGCGCCGGCGACCAGCTTTACAGCATTTACTGGCTCTACAACCGGACCGGCCAGGACTGGCTGTTGGACCTTGCCCGAAAGACGCACCGGCAGGCCGCCCGCTGGGACACCGGTTTGATCGACTGGCACAACGTGAATTTGGCCCAAGGCTTCCGCGAACCGGCCGAGTTTTACTTGCTCTCGCACGACCCGAAGGATTTGACCGCGACCGAGCATGGCTGGTCCGAGTTGCGCCAGCTTTACGGCCAGGTGCCCGGCGGCATGTACGGCGCCGACGAAAACGCGCGCAAAGGCTACACCGGTCCGCGTCAGGCCATCGAAACGTGCGGCATCGCGGAGGAGATGCTGTCGGACGAAATCCTGCTGGGCCTCACCGGCGACACCCGCTGGGCCGACCGGTGCGAAAACGCGGCGTTTAACAGCCTGCCGGCGTCAATGACGGCGGACCTCAAGGCGCTGCGCTATTTGACCGCGCCGAACCAGCCGCAGAGTGACCACGTCAGCAAATCGCCGGGCATCCAGAACGGCGGCCCGATGTATTGCATGAATCCGTACGATCACCGCTGTTGCCAGCACAACGCCGGTCACGCGTGGCCGTACTTTGTCGAACACCTCTGGATGGCCACCGCCGGCAACGGCATCGCCGCCGTGCTTTACGCCCCCTGCCAGGTCACGGCGAAGGTGGGCGACGGCGCCGACGTGATCCTGACCGAGACCACGCAGTATCCCTTCGACGAAAAAATCGCGATCAAACTGGCCGCCTCGAAAGCGGTGGCGTTTCCGCTTTATTTGCGCGTGCCGGCCTGGTGCGAGAAGCCGGCCGTGCGCGTGAACGGCAAGGCGGTCGAAGTCGCCGCCAAGGCGGGAGGCTTCGTCGTGCTGGAACGCACCTGGGCCAACGGCGACGCCATCGAACTCACGCTGCCGATGGAGGTCCGCCTCCGCACCTGGCCCAAGAATCACGGCACCGTTTCGGTGGACCGCGGCCCGCTGACCTACTCGCTGCGGATCGCGGAGAAGTCCGTGCGTCACGGCGGCACCGACCAGTGGCCCGCCTGGGACATCTTCCCCGATTCGCCGTGGAATTACGGGCTGGTGCTGCCGGCGAAAAATCCGGAGCGCGCGTTCAAGGTGGTCCGCAAATCGTGGCCCGCGGACGACCAGCCGTTCAAGTGGGACGCGGCGCCCGTTCAACTCCGAGCCAAGGCGCGACGCCTCCCAGCCTGGGATTTGGACGAGAAGGGGCTGGTGCGCGAAGTCCAGGACAGCCCGGTGAAATCGAGCGAGCCGGTCGAGGAGGTGACGCTGATCCCGATGGGTGCGGCGCGGCTGCGCATCGCCTCGTTTCCGGTCATCGGCACCGGCCCGGACGCGAAGGAGTGGCAGGCGGAACCCAAGGTGAATGTGACCGCCTCGCACTGCAACGAAAACGACAGCCTGCTCGCCGTGTGCGACAATCTGGTGCCCCCGGACTCGAGCGATCGGAGCATCCCGCGCTTCACGTGGTGGGACCACCGGGGCACCGCGGAATGGATCGAGCGGCGGTTCGACCAGGCGCAGCGCTTCACAAAGGTCGAAGTCTATTGGTTCGACGACACCGGCGGGGGCAGTTGCCGCGTGCCG
The DNA here is from genome assembly GCA_021839785.1 of bacterium. The sequence goes on from JAKCAB010000564.1 coordinate 5,938, forward strand.
GCGAGCTGGCGGCTGTTGTATCACAAGGCCGGCCAGTGGCTGCCGGTGGCGGACCCGCAAGGTGGCGGAACGGACAGGGGCAAGTTCAATGTCCTGACCTTCGCCCCTGTGACCACCGATACGCTGCGAATCGAAGTCAAGCTGCAGCCCAATTACTCCGGCGGCATCCTGGAATGGCGCGCGTCATAGCGCGCAGCGCGGAAAGGCGTCCCGGCTTTGTTGGAGCGCCGGTGTTCAACCGATGGGAGCGCAGGTGTCCAACCTGCGTCCTGAGTTCCGTGTCCAACCGGTTTTGCCTCCACAGCCTCGGCGCGCGGCGCACCCGATGGCACGGCCGATTATCGCGTTGCGTGGCGACCGCGCAGTCCCCACCATCCTGCCAACACGCATTGCGGAATTAGCATGAAAACCAGCCTCGCCTCGATTCTGTCGTTCGCTGCCGGAATGGCCGTGCTTGCCTTGACCGGGTGCGGGAAAGCGCCTTCGTCCGCCGAGGCCGGGGCGGCGCCGAAGGCCGAAGGCTCGGCGCCTGCCGCGAAGGCCTTCACGATCGGCATGAGCCAGTGCAACCTCGGCGAGCCTTGGCGCGTGCAGATGAACCAGGACATCGCGACGGCCGCGGCGAAGCACCCGAACCTGAAGGTCGTTTACAAGGAC
>JAKCAB010000428.1 GCA_021839785.1 bacterium
TCGTCACGCTCACCGACATCCTGCGCTTCATCTTCGGGGAGGTGGGGCGGTGAACTGGAACCTCGCCTGGGCGCTGTTGCTGAAGGTGCTGGCCGTGCTGGTGCTCGTGTTCCTCAACGGCTTCTTCGTCGCGGCGGAGTTTGCGCTGGTCAAGCTTCGCGACACGCAGCTCGACGAGTTGATCCGCAAAGGCCAGCGCCTGGCCAAGGTGACGCGGGGGGTGATCCGCAATCTGGACGCCTCGCTGAGCGCGTGCCAGTTGGGCATCACGCTGGCGAGTCTCGCGCTGGGCTGGGTGGGCGAACCGATCTTCAGCGCGTTGCTGCGGCCGGTCTGGCCGTGGATCGGCCTGGGCGGCGAGGGCGCGGAGCCCATCCGCGAAACCGTCGCGGTGGTGGTCGGTTTCCTCTCGATCACGTTCCTGCACATCACGGCCGGGGAACAGGCGCCCAAGTGGCTGGCCATCCAGCGTCCGCTGCCGGTCGCGCTGGCGGTGGCTCAGCCGCTCGTGTGGTTTCACCGACTCAGTTACCCGTTCATCTGGCTCTTGAACTATGCCTCGCTTTGGATTCTGGGGCGGCTGGGTCTCCGACCCGTTGACGAATCGGGGTTCGGCCATTCGGAGGAAGAATTGCGCTTACTCGTGGCCGGGGGAGCGCGGCAGGGAGCCGAGACGAGCTTCGGGCGCCGCCTGGTGTTGAACGCCTTCGACCTCCGCCAGCGCGTGGCGCGCGATGTCATGCGGCCGCGGCACGAAATCGTCGTCCTGAACCCGCAGGCGAGCCTGGCGGAGTGCCTGGACGTGGCGGAGAAGACCCGGTACTCGCGCTTCCCGATTTGCGAGCGCGGCGACCCGGACAAGACGCTGGGCGTCGTCCACATCAAGGATTTGTACGCCCTGCGGATCAAGGCGCGCTCCGGGGCCGACCTGCTGCCCGCGGCGCGCAAGATCATTTACGTGCCGGAGACGGCGCGGATCGAGCGGTTGCTGCGCTGGTTTCTCGAACGGCGGCTCCACCTCGCGATGGTGGTGGATGAGTACGGCAGCACCGTAGGCCTGGTGACCCTCGAAAACATCCTCGAAGAGTTGGTGGGCCAGATTCAGGATGAGTTCGACCAGGAAAAGCCACTGATCGTGCGGACCGCGGAGAACGCCTGGGACGTGGACGGCCTGTTCCCGCTGCACGAACTGGTGGCGCTGGTCGGCGAACCGATCCCGGCCGAGGCGGTGGCCACCACGAGCGGTTTTCTGACCCAGCGACTGGGTGGGTTTCCGAAAACCGGGGACGCCGTGACGTTGGGCGAGTACGCGCTGACCGTGGAGGAAACCGACGGCTTGCGGGTTACGCGGCTGAAGCTGGCTCGACGTCCGATGCCGTCGCCGAAGGCGCCGTGAACTGTCGCCCGCGCCAGGCCAGCACGCCCACGGCCACGATGGCCACCAGAGCGATCCCGCCGGGCAGCCGGAAACCGGCACGCAAATCGCCCAAGGCAAACCAGCCTTCCAGCGCCAGCCAGACCAGGACGGGTTCGAAGGGGGGCGCCTGGCCGGTCGGCCGTTTCGGCAGCAGCCACGGGGTGGCCAGCAGCAGCAAGGCGGCGATCAACAGCGGGGTTCCGATCAACAGGCCCGGCGGAGCGCCATACCAACTCAGGGGACGCTCGACAGGGGTCCAGGACCACCAGCCTTTGACGCGATGCCCCAGCGGCTCCAGCGCGAGCGTTTGGAGTACCGCCAGCCCGACCGACACGCCGAGCAACACCCACCCGTAGCCCTTTAAGCGCCGCCAGGGGCGCAGGATCACTTTCGCGCACTGCCACGACGCCAACAGGACCGCCACCCAGAGAAAGGGCATCGGCCAGGCGACGAAACCGAGCAGGCGCGGCCCGAAATCGGTGCTGAAATTCAAACGCCCCAGCGGAAAACCGGTTTTCACTGCCACCGCCAGCATCATGCCCGACGTGAGAAAGATGACCAGGCCGAGCGCGGCGACATTCTGCCAGGGCAGGCGGCGGGCCAGGCAGGTCAGGACGGTGATTGCTGCCAGCGCAATGTAAGCCCCGTCCAGCCAGCACCACGCTCCAGGCAGGCGCGGTTGCAGCAAAGTGGCGGCCCAGACCGGCAGCGTCAGCGCCAGGAACGTGCCGAACGCCACCCGGTGAATCGGTTCGGCGTAGGCGCTCGGCAAACGGGAATTCACCCCCGTGGCCGAGTGTCGCGACGGAGATGCGAAGACGGGTTCGCGGCGATTGGGCACGACGGCAGCGTAGCAAACGCGGCTCCGGCGGGAAGCGAAAACGGTACGCCGAATTCTTAAGCGGCGCGGAGCGGGAAAGGGGCCGCGTCGGTAGTGTCCTGGTTGGGTGGCGGCGATGCTGCCGCACCGCCCTGCGCCGGCGCAGCGGCGCAGCCACCCACGTGAAATCAGGACACCAACCGGCGCGTCCGCTCCCTCGACAGACCTGGCGCAGACGCTATCCTCAGAGCGTGAGTTTCGTTGCCGAACTTGACGCCCTACCGCTGAGCCGCCTGCAAGCACTTGCCCGCAACGCCGATCGCCGGGCGGTGGCCGCCAGTCTCCGCAGCGCGGAGCCTTCGCTCGTTGATTTCGCCTGCCTGATTTCACCCGCGGCCGGGGAGGTGCTCGAAGAACTCGCCCGCCGGGCGCAGGCGTTGACGCGGCAACGGTTCGGCCGCGTGATCCGCCTGTTTGCCCCGCTGTACCTCTCGAACGAGTGCATCAACAACTGCCGGTACTGCGGCTTTTCGCGCGACAACCCGATTTTGCGCGTGACCCTGAGCGTGGACGAGGTGCTGCGCGAAGCGCGCGCGCTGAAGGAACAAGGATTCCGCAACCTCCTGCTCGTGGCGGGCGAGCATCCGCGGTTCATCTCGGAAGGTTACCTGCGCAATTGCATCGCCGCTCTGCACGCGGAAGTGCCCAGCCTTTCGCTCGAACTTGGGCCGATGGAGACCGCCGACTACCGCCCGTTGGTCGAGGCCGGTGCGGAAGGCCTGGTGGTGTACCAGGAAACGTACGACCGCGCGGTGTACGCGGACCTGCACACGTCCGGGCCGAAGCGGAACTTCGATTGGCGCCTGGAAACGCCGGCGCGCGCCCACACCGCGGGTTTTCGCCGGTTGGGCATCGGCGCCTTGTACGGCCTGGCGGATTGGCGGCGCGAAGCCATCTGTGTGGCCGCGCACGCGCAGTATCTGCTGCGGCATTGCTGGAAGGCGCAGCTCACGGTCTCGATTCCGCGGCTGCGGCCGTGCGCGGGTGAATTTCAGCCGCTCACGCACCTGGCCGATCGCGAGCTGGTGCAGCTCGTCTGCGCTTATCGCCTGATGTTTCCGGACGTGGGCCTGGTACTCTCGACGCGCGAACCGGCGGCGTTGCGGGACGGTTTGATTCCGCTGGGCATCACGCTCATCAGCGCGGGGAGCCACACCGAACCGGGCGGGTACACCGGGGCCGGGCGGGACAAGCTGCATCGCACCGAGCGGGGACGCATCGTGGAACTGGGCGCCAGCGAATGGGCCACGAACGGCAACGCTGGACCGCCGGAGGCGACGGGCCAGTTCAACATTGCGGACGATCGCTCGCCGAACCAAGTGGCCGAGCGGATTCGCCGGCTCGGTTACGAACCCGTCTGGAAAGACTGGGACGCGGCGCTCACCGCCTGAACGCGCGGCCTGCCGAACAACTCAACCAACCGCAAGTCATGGCAGCAGGAGTCGTCCACGCCAACGGTCACCCGGTGAACAGCGAGGTGCCCTGCACGATCGAGCAGTTCCTCCGCGCCCAAGGTTTGTATCCGCGCAGCGTGGTGGTGGAACGGAACGGCGAGGCCGTGGCGCCGTCCGAGTTTCCGCACCGCACCGTGCAAGCCGGCGACCGGCTGGAGATCGTCAAGATCGTGGCGGGGGGATGAAAATCTGGGCGGCTCAGATTGTCGGCGCCGTGAACGGCATTCCGTGTGCCTCGGCGACTGCTCTGCAGGTCGGCTTGCCATCCTGGACGTTTATGCCGGAGACGAGCGCAGAGTGGCGGCGGCAAGCGTCCTTCAAGCCGTGGTCGGCCAGCGCCTCCACGTAAGGATAGGTCACGTTGGTCAAGGCCTGGGTTGCCGTCCGCGCGTAGGCGCCGGGCATGTTCGCCACGCAATAATGGAGCACCCCTTCCTCGACAAAGGTCGGTTGGTCGTGCGTGGTCGGACGCGAAGTCTCGGCGCAGCCGCCCTGGTCGATGGCGATGTCCACCAGCACGCTGCCGGGTCTCATGCAGCGGAGCATCTCGCGGCGGATCAGCTTCGGCGCCTTGGCTCCGGGCACGAGCACGGCGCCGACCAACAAATCTACCGACGGCAACAAGTCCATCAGATGTGCCTCGCTCGAATACAGCGTGTGGGCCGTGTGCAGCGTAATGTCGAGAAACCGCATCCGCTCCAGGTCCACCTCCAGAATCGTGACGTCGGCACCCAGGCCGGTGGCCATGCGGGCGGCATTGATGCCCGACGCGCCCCCGCCCAGCACGACCACGCGTCCCGGCAACACCCCCGGCACGCCGCCCAGCAGTGTACCGCTGCCGCCGGTGTGTTTCGCGAGAAAGTACGCCCCGACGAACACCGACATGCGCCCGGCAATTTCGCTCATCGGTTCGAGCAACGGCAGCCGGCGGTTGACCTCGACGGTCTCGTAAGCGATGCCCGTGACGCGGGACCGCAGGAGGGCTTCGGTGAGCGCCCGATCCGGGGCAAGGTGCAGATAGGTGAAGAGCATCTGGCCCGGCCGCAGCAGCCCGTACTCCTCGGGTTGCGGCTCCTTGACCTTCACGACCAGTTCGGCGCGCTCGAAAATGCGGGCGTGATCGTCCACGAGTTGGGCACCGGCCTGCTGGTAGTCGGCATCGGGAAATCCCGCGCCCGCGCCCGCGCCTCGTTCGACCAGGACTTCATGCCCGCGCTGGATCAACAGGTACGCGGCCGACGGGAGCAGGCCGACGCGCGCCTCGTTGCGCTTAATCTCCCTGGGTATGCCGATGATCATGCCGGCAACGTGGCACGCGCCCAGGCGGGCGACAAATCGAATCGGAGTGTGCGGAATTGACCGTGTGACCGCGTTCTGCCGGCCGCCCAACTGGGCTTGGTTGGAGGCGGTACTGTGCGGTCAAGTCGCCGGCACGTAGCGTTGGAGCGCCAGGGCCAGCACGAAGCACGCGCCGAACGCGGGCACCACGCCCCACGGTTCGCCGGCCGTGGCCAGCAGGTCCACCAGCACGATGCCGGCCAGGAGCTTGGAAACGGCAAAGCCGATTTGGCGGGGCTCTTTGCGAAATACAAAGCGCAGGGCGGGCAGAATCCAGATGACCAGCAGGAGGCTGAGATAAAAGGCGCGCTCGCGGTAATCGGGTCCGTTCGCCAGCAACGCCAGCGCGATCGGCGCGGCCAGCGTGAGCACCGGGCTCCACCGCACCGGTCCGCGGATCGATTCCTTGCGGGCCAGGTAACTGAGGCCGCCGACGTACATGCCCAAGGCCAGCCCGCCCCAAATCGCTGCGCCATCGACGCCGCGTGCCGCCCCGGCCGCCAGCAGGTAAACGAGAAACCGGCACAGGCCCATCAAGACCACCGACAGCGTGGTGCGCTTGTGGATGGCGTTGTAGAGGACGATCGTCGCCGCCAGCACGCACGCGAGCACCAGACAGGTCCGGCCCAGGAACGCAGCACTCGCCACGCCCAACGCCAGCCAGACCCAGCCCAGCCGCCACACCATCGCCAGGCTGATCTGGCCGGAAGGGATTGGGCGTTCGCGGCGGCGTTGCTGGTCGAAGGCGACGTCGAACGCGTCGTTCAAATACATGCCGGCCACGTACAGGAACGTCGCGCCGAGGCACAGCAACGCAAAGCGGCCTGGCGCGCCGCCACCGCCCAGCACCCAACCGGCCACGCAGTTCGACCAGAGCGTGGGCAGGTTCGACACGCGCCCCAGCACCAGCAAGGGACGCAGATTCCATTCCGATTGGGTCGGGGACAGCGCCATGTGCGGCGAGAGGTAAGCAGGAAACCGCCGCGCGCTGCAACTGGCGAAGCGACGGCAGCCTGCGCGCGGTCAATCCTGTTGTCAGCCGGCGACCGCGGGACTACAACCAACGCCGCACATCACCGCGCTTATGACAAACTCGATTCGCTCCTGGATGACCGCGCTGGGCATCGTTCTCGGCGCCGCCACGGTTTTCGCTCAAACCCCGGCCGCCGCCGGCAAGCCGGTGCCGTTGGAGCCGGACGCCCACGGCTGGTATGCCTGTTTCGACGGCCAGACGCTCAGCGGTTGGACCGCTCTCGATCCGAGCGATTGGCACGTCAAGGACGGCGCGGTGACCGCTTCGGGACCGACCAGCCACCTGTTCAGCCCGAACACGTATCGGAACCTCGAATTCAAGGCCACCATCCGCCTCAACCACAGCGGCAACAGTGGCATGTACGTGCGCGCCGCCTACGGCAAAGGCTTTCCGCGGGGCTACGAAGCCCAGGTCGAAAACACCAGCCCGGACCGCCAGCGCACGGGCAGCCTCTACGGCTTCA
>JAKCAB010000607.1 GCA_021839785.1 bacterium
CGCCGAGCAACAACGCCAGCAGCAACGCCCACGCGCACCAGCGGCACCACCGGAAGGCGGTTCGCAGGCGCGTCCAGAACGGGCGTTGCCGGGCGGGCGGCATGTCTCAAGGCCCGGCGCTGCCCACAAGTCCTCCCAGGCTGAGGTCGCTGAGCACGAACTCGTAGATCGACACGGGGCACTCGAAGATGACCGGGCCCGGCTGGCCGGGCAGTTCCACCGCCGCGTAAGCGCCGCCGCTGGCGCTGCGGCGGCCAAACCGGAGCGTGAGCCGCGCGGGCGTCATGCCGGGCTTGAGTTCAAGGGTGATTTGATGCCCCGCGGCGTTGATGCCGAAGCGCGGCAAGGCGTCTTCCCCGCGCGCGACCCAGCGCTCGGCCTGGAGGTGCCCGAGCCGGTAGGCGGCTTCTTCGAGCGAGACCGGGTTCGGCGGCCCGCCCACGCCTTCCGCCAGCGCCCACTGCATCGGGCCGGTGCGAACGACCTTCCGGCTCTGGTTGCGATCCTGAACGGTGATCGCCACCACGTCGTTGGTGGACACGTTCCAAATCCGGCGGTCCCGAAGTTGGAAGGCGGCCCGCGGCAGGCGGATCGGGTCCAGCGCCAGCACCACGGAATCTTCGAGCGAGCGCCGGGCGTAGTAAAAGTTCTTGGCCGGATTGCCGAAGTCCGCCCGCGCGATGACGAGGTTGGTCACGCCGGTTTCGTTGGTGACGCTGTGTTCGAGCAGGTACTCGCGGCGCGGCGGCGCCAGGCCGTAGCTGGCGAAATCGGTCGCGACTTCGCGTTCGTAGCGGATGAATTCCATCCCGGCCATCTCGGCGAGCGCGTCCATGACAAACAGGGGGTCCGCCGGCGCGGTGAAGGGCTTCACGATCTGCCACGTGCCGTTGGTGAGTTGTTGCACGGCGAACGCCTCGTCGGCCCGCGCCTCGATGCGGGTCACGTTGGTCAGGTCGAAAATCATCAGCCGGCGATCGCAAAAGAAATCGCGAAACGCGTCGAGCCACGGCGCCAGCGGCGCGCGGCTGACGAGCACGACGTTCGAGAAGCTGGTCAGGCGGGCATAGACGAGATTCGTGTCTCCGCCAGGCGACAGGCCGAGCTGGAGGCCGAGCAGGTCGTTGGTGCCTTGGGAGAACACCAGCTCGCGCTGGGGCGGCAGCAGGCCGAAGGACTCGAGCTCCGCGCCGGGATTGTCGGAAACGAACCGCACCACGCGCAGCAGGTCCAGCTCGTTCATGAGGTGTTCCAGCAACGCGCTGTTGGCGCGCGTGGCCAGCGGCTTGGTCATTTGCCAGACGTGGTTCGTGGGGTCGCGCACCACTTCGAAGCCGTTCGTCAGGGGCCGGACCTGCAACCGGTCGAAATCGAGCTTGTCGGGGCTGAGCAGCGTGGTGTCGCGCCAGGCGTTGAATCCGGCCGGGAACGCCGCGAGCAGGTCGGCATCCAGCGTGTACAGGCCTTCCTGGCCCACCACCTGCGCGTAGATCTGGCTGCCGATCGCCGTCCGACTGCCGAGATGCAGCGTGGTACGATTGCCGTCTTGCACTACGCCGACGACTCGCGCCGGCGGCGCCAGGCCGAAGGCGGCGAGGCCGTTGGTCTGGCGCTGGACTTCCGCGGCGCTGACACGCGCCCGCCGGGGCGTCTGCGCCAGGCGTGCGAGAAAGGCATCGACGTTGTCGGAGCGTGCCGGGTACAGAACGGGGGCGCGGAAGTACCAGGCATTGGTGCCACGCTCGAGGCTCAGCAGGCGGTTGGCGCCCTGCCGGATTTCGAGGTTGGTCACGCGACGCGGCTCCAGGCTGGGCAACAACAACGCCTCTTCGACGCGCCGTTTGTCGGTCGTGAGCGTGCCGCGCTCGAAGAACACGATGAAGGCGAGGAGCGCCAGCGCCAGGCCGACCAGCCAACGTGTCGATGAACCTTTCATACCGTGACCGGGCAGTCTCGTCTCACGTGCGCCGCCGCCACCAGACCAAACCGCCCAACGCCAGCACGGCGCCGGGCAGCGCCAGCAGGAGCACCCACCGGAGCTGCACCACCTGGGCGTGCGTCAAGGCGAGGCGGTATTCCTGGATGGGCTTGGCCGCCAGGCCCGTCATGTCTTGCGGCCGATCCAGCAGCCAGTTGATCGCGAGGCTGGCGAACTCCAGGTTCGCGCCGCTGACGATCAGTTCGTTGCCCAGGAAAAGCGATTCGCCCACCACCACGACGCGGGCGGCGGCGAAATCGGTGCCCAAACCCTGGATGTTGCCGCGCTCGGCGGCGGCAGCCAGGGGAATCGCCCCCCGCACGTCACGCTGAGGATCGAAACGGGGCACGAGTTCGCTCAAGGCGCTGGCGGTATAGCCGCCCACGCTGGAGAAGAAGAGCGGCTTCGCCTTCGTGTCGTCGCCGGCGGCTCCGGGGGCCGAGCGCGGCGTGACCGAGCGTGGCAGGAGCAGTTGGAGGCGTCGCCCCAGCAGCGGGCTCGTAATCGGGTGCACGGCCAGGTTGCTCACGACCACATCATCGCCGCGAATCGAGTTGTCCGGATCGCGCACGTAGTTGTCGCCCACCTCGATGCCCCAGCCGGCCAGGAGATCTTCCAACCCGGTGCGTGCGCGCTGTGCCTGGTAAAAGCTCAGTAAGGCCAGCACGCGTCCGCCGCGTTGCCAATAGCGGTTGATCTTCTCCAGTTCCGACGGGTCGAACCGCGAACGCGGCCCGGCGATCAACAGCAGTTTGCAGTCCTCGGGAATATCACGGCTGCCCACCAGTTCGAGCGGTCGGGCCAGGATGCCTTTTTGTTTCAGCAGACCGGCAAAGCGCGAGTACCCCAGCAGTTTATCGTCGCTGGCGAGATCGTGCTCGCCGTGGCCACGCAGGTAGCAGGCCAGCGGCTGGCGGGTGTCCAGCAGGCTGGCGATCGCCGTGGTGAACAGCGGTTCGCCCTTGAAGCCGATGCGCTTCACCTCCTTCTGGCCGGCGAGTAGCGCGGAGATGTCGTACTCGGACAGTTCCGCGGCGCGCACCACTTTGAAGCGGCTGCCGGCGTCGAAGATCACCAGGTCGGATTCGCTCGAAGCGAGCTGGTACTTGGCGGCGAGCAGCTCCGCCCGGCTCGGATCGCGGCGGTAATTCACCTGCTCGACCTTGAGCTTGGGGCACGCGTAAGCGTACTCGGTGAGCAGACCGTCCACGGAGGGGTACACCGGGTTGTCGCGGTCGAAGAGCACGATAACGCTGATCTCGTTCGTCACGGCCTCGAGCACCCGCCGCGTTTGAGCGGAGAGTTCGAACCGCGCATCGCCGGTCCATTGGAGGCGCCGGTAATGCCGGGCGGCGAGGTAATTGGTCATCAGCACGATCGCCACCATGGCAAGGGTGGCCAGCCCCACGCTGGCCCCCACGCGCCAGCGGCGCGCGGCCGAGAAACTGGGGATCGGGTCGGGTTCGGTGCTCATGTCACTTCCAGCGCCGGCTTTCGACCACCTTCAGCGTCAGGTACAGGAATAGCCCGGTCAGGCTCAGATGGAAAAACAGGTGTCGCGTGTCCACCACGCCGCGCACGAAGTCCTCCATGCTCGTCAGCAACGAAATGTAATTGGCCACGCCTGCCAGCCAGCCGGTGCCTTCCCCCGGATTGGCCCGCAGGAAACTGAGCAGAAACAAGGTGATGCCCAGCGCCAGCGCCACCATCGCCGCCAGGATCTGGCTGCGCGTGAGCGCCGACGCGAAACACCCCATCGCCACATAGAGTGCGCCCATGAGTCCAATGCCCAGGAAAGTGCTGCCAACCGGGCGCCAATCCAGCGGATTTCCCTCCGGGGTGTAGTGGGCCACGATCAACAAACAGGCCAGCAACGGCAGCCAGGTGACCACGTAAAACACCAGCCCGGCGGTGAACTTGGCCAGCACCACCGCCATGTCGCTGATCGGGGCCGTCATCAGCGTCTCGAACGTGCCCGTGAAGCGCTCCTGGGCGAACAGGCGCATCGTGATCACCGGCGTGCCCAGCAGGAGGATCAACCAGAAAAACATTGTGCTGTAAAACACCTCGGTGAGCGGCGCGTTCAGCGACTCGCCGTTGAAGGCTTCGATCACTTCCACGAAGCTCAAGCCCAGCAAAAACAGCACCACCGCGATGACCACGTATCCGCTCAACGAGAGAAAGTAGCCGCCCAGGTCGCGGCGCACCAAGGTCAGATACGAACGCATCAAAACTCCTCCGTTTCGTGGGTCTTGCGCGTCACTTGCAGGTAAATGTCTTCCAGCGTGAGCTGGCGGTGCGTCAACTCGCGCAGTTTCCAGCCGCGCGCCACGGCGGTTTCGAAGACGTGTTGCCGCAAATCCGAGCCGTTTTGCGGCTTCAACGCGCACCGCACATAACCGTCGTCCAACGGCGTGAGCTCGGCCTGCTCGATGATCGCCGTGTCCGCCCAGCAGGAGCGCAATTCCTCGACCGGCGCGGCGATTTCCGCCACCACCTGCCCCCCTTCGCTCACCCGGTGACGCAGGTTCTCCGCCGTGTCCGCCGCCACGATGCAGCCTTCGTACAGGATCAGCACGCGGCTGCACGTCATTTCGATTTCCGGCAGGATGTGCGAGGAAAGCAGGATGGTCCGCTCCCGCCCCAGTTCCTTGATCGTTTCGCGCACGGTGCGAATCTGCCGCGGGTCGAGACCGATGGTGGGTTCGTCCAGGATGATGAGTTCGGGCTCGTGCACGAGCGCGTCCGCCAGACCGACCCGTTGCCGGTAGCCTTTGGACAGCATCGCGATCATCTTGTGCGCCACGTCGGTCAGCCCGCATTGTTCGAGCACTTGATCCACCCGTTGGCGACTCCTGGCCCGCCCCAATCCTTTAAGGCGGGCGCGGAACTTCAGGTACTCGCGCACCCGCATGTCGTGGTAAAGCGGATTGTTTTCCGGCATGTAGCCGATGCGCCGCCGGACGGCATCCGCCTCGTGAAAAACGTCGCGCCCGGCCACGCGCACCGTGCCTGAAGTCGCCGGCATGAAGCAGGACAGAATGCGCATGATGGTGCTCTTGCCGGCGCCGTTCGGCCCCAGCAGGCCGACGACTTCGCCCGCCGCCACGCTGAACGACACGTCGCGCACGGCGACCTGGCGCCCGTACTGCTTGGTCAGCGATTCGACTTCCACCATCGGCTGGGCGCTCATGCAGTCAACGGGTCAGCGCACGGTCAAATCCACTCTCCCGCGCTCGGGAATGATGATCCTCCCGGCTCGACGCAGGACCAACACCTCCACGGTCACTTTGTCGCCGGCCTTCTTGCCGTAAAGCATCCGCGCGGCGGCGATCACGTCGTCCGGCGTCGTCCCGTTGAGGCCCAGCAAAATCTGGCCCCGCTGGATGCCGGCGGCCTCCGCTTCCGACCCGCGATCGACCCCGGCGATCAACAGCCCGTCTGCGGTGATCAGCCCCATCCGCTCGGCCAGCTCGCGGGTGATTTGCTGCACGCTGATGCCCAGCTTTTCGCGGATCATCGCCGCGTTGAACACCGTGGCCTCGCGGACCAACCGCACGTCGAAGTTCAGCGGCGCGCTCCCGCGCTGCACCGTGATCGGCACGTCCCGCTGATCGCCCACCGCCATCAACTGCTGATTGAACTCGATGAATCCGCGCGGCTTCTTCCCGGCCACGGTGAGGACGTGATCGCCGATGCGCAGTCCCGCGCGGTCCGCCGGGCTGCCGAGTTCCACCGCGGCCACCGTCAATTCCGCGCCGGTCGGGCGCACGCGGGCGCCGAACCAGAGCCGTTCCCGTTCGGGCGAAAAGATCGTTCCCAGCGCCTCGGACACGCGCTTGACGGGAATCGCGAAGCCGATCCCTTGCCCCTCCCGGTACACCGCCACGTTGAGGCCGATCAAATCGCCGTTCAGGTTGATCAACGGTCCGCCGCTGCTACCCGGATTGATCGGCGCGTCGGTCTGCAACCAGTCTTCGATGCCGAGCGGGCCGTCGTCGCTGGCCGGTCGGCGGCTCTTGGAACTCAGGATGCCGCGGCTCACCGAACCACCCAGGCCGAAGGGATTGCCCATCGCAATCACGGTCTCGCCCAGGATGAGGTCGTCGTCCGCGGCAAAGGTGACCGCGCGGAACTTCTCGCCGGGCTTGGCCTTGAGTTTCAGCAACGCCACGTCCGTATTGGTCGCGGCCCCCACCAGTTCCGCCTCGTACTCGCCGCCGCCCGCTTCGTCCATCAGTTTGACCCAGATCCGGCTGGCGCGCCGCACCACGTGGTTGTTGGTCAGCACGTAACCCGCCTCGTCGATGATGATCCCGGAACCCAGGCTGTACTGTGTCTGCGCCGGCCGCCGACGGTAATACGGGCCCCAGAACTCGCGGAGCATCTGGTCGAAGGGATCGTTGACCTCCACGACCGTCTCCGTGCCGATGTTCACCACCGACGGCAGCACGCGCGCGATGGCCTCCACCGTGGCGTCGCGGCGCAACTCCAACCCGGCCGGAACGGGAGCGGCAACGGCCGACGTCAGCCACGCCCAAGCCATCAGCCATCCGGCCGCGACGCGCGCGCCGCAACGGCTGATCCGGCTGCTTCCACCGTTTGT
>JAKCAB010000617.1 GCA_021839785.1 bacterium
GCGTTGGGACGGCTCCAAGGTTTACTACAACGAAGTGGTGAGCAAAGACCCGAAATCGGAATTCGCCGCCACCGCCCGCAAACGACTGGCCGCGCTGAGCAAGGTCAAGTCGCCGGTGCCCACCACCCCTTGAAATGATCCGGCTCCACCTGCTTGCCTCGGTGATGGCCGTGCTCGTCGCGGGTTGCGCGGGTTACCGGATGGGGCCGACCAACGGCGTCGAGGCCGGCTCGCGCACCGTCCGCGTGCAGTACTTCGCCAACCAGACCTTACAGCCGCGCCTCTCTGAAGCGATTGCGCAGGCGCTGCGGAAGCGCTTCCAGGAAGACGGTACTTACCACCTGGCCAACGACACCGATGCGGACGTGGTGGTGACCGGCGAGATCGTGCGCTTCGAGCGCATCCCAGTGACGTTCCAGCCGGGCGACGTCCGCACCACCCGTGACGAGGAGATCACGCTCACGGTGCACGTGCTGGCCCAGGACCGCCGCGCGGGCACGAAGATCCTGGACCGCGAAGTGCGGGGCCGGATCGATGTGCGAATCGAGGCCGACCAGACCAGCGCCGAACGCCAAGCGCTGAGTCAGCTCGCGGAGGATTTCGCGAACAAGGCCGTGCCGATGATCGTGGACGGCAGTTGGTAGCGCGTCCACGCGGGTTGGACACCCGCGCTCCGATCGTTGTTGCGCGGGGGGTGGGCTCGCGTTGAATACCCGCGCTCCAGCAGCGTTCACTCAACGAACAATCACCCCGTTTGGGCTGCTGTAAGCAAAGTCGTCGAACAGCGTGACGCTGTCGGCCTTGGTCCAAAGCCCGACCTGGCCAGCTTCGCTGAAAGTCGCATCCTCCACCTCGAACCGTTTCCGGCCATCCAGAAAGACGGTATGTAAAGGACCGAGGAACTCGACCCGCAGCGTGTGCCAGACCATCGGCGCGACTGGGAGTTCCACGCCGTAACCGCCGCTGCGCCCGACGATGTCGAGCGACTTGCGCTTGCCGCCTTCCACCTTGTAGAGCACCAGGTTGTTTTCGAGCGCGTTCGCCCGGCAAACGTAATAATTCTGTGCGTCTTTGGCTCGCCACACCACGCCGCCGGCCTGGTCCTTCATGCCCGCGATGGCTTTGAACTTCACCTCCACGTAGCCGTCGCGAACATGGCTGTTGGTGTTGAGGCAGAGCGGAAAGGTCGCCACGCCGGACTGCTTCAAGACATTGGGCCAACTGGGAGCCCAAGGATCGCGCTCCACCGTCCACTGCGGCTGGCCGGTGCCGGTTGAAGTAACTTGCCAACCCGACGGGGTACTCCCAACCGCTATCAGGCCACCGCCAGTCGGAGCCTTGTCGAAGCCCTCCATCTGGGTCGGGCCACTGCCGGCGCCGCCGCCGTAGGAATGGTGGTGTTCCGAGTAGCCTTTGACCACGCTCTCCGGTTGGGCTTGTACGGCCGGCAGCGCGAGTGACGCCAAAAGAATCCAACCCCATTTGAGTTTCATGGCCGCAAACTCACACAAGCCGTGCGCGAAGAAAAGCCTGCAAATGATCGCGGCCACAAGACCGGTTTTCCCGGCAGTTCCCGGTGTGACGGTGGCGGGTCTGCGACCTCGCGGCGATCCATTCACCTGGTACAAAAAATGTCACAATTGCGACAGAAATCTGGCCTTCGATCTTGCCGTGCGCAGTTCGCCCGTTGGGGCGCGTTCTCGCAGATCGCCAAAGATGCGGCGATTCCGCCCGGTGCCGAGAAGGAGTTCTTTTCAACCTCCGGGTGTCTGTGTAGCCTGCGCGCATGTCAACACACCCTTCGCCTCGTCCGGCGCCTCCGGCCGGAGTGCCCATGTCTTCTTCCCTCAACAGCCCGCTAAGCCGACGCCAATTTCTCAGCCGCGCCGCCCTGGCCGGCAGTGCGGCGGCCGTGCCCCTGATCGTTCCCGCGTCGGTGCTTGGTCGCGACGGCGCCGTGCCGCCCAGCGAGAAGATCGTCATGGGCGGCATCGGCATCGGCAACCGCGGTTCGGACGACCTGCGCTGGATGTTGCCGGAAAAGGACGTGATTTTTGTTGCCGACTGCGATCCCCAGAAGGCGCGCCGGGAAGCCGTCAAGCGAATCGTGGACACGAAGTACGGCAATAACGATTTCCAGCTTTACAGCGACACCCGCGAGTACCTGGCCGCGCGCCCGGACATTGACGCGATGTTGAGCACCACCGGGGACCGCCTGCACGCGTTGATGGCGGTCTGGGCGATGCGCGCCGGCAAGGACGTGTATTCCGAGAAACCGTCCGCCATGACGATCGCCGAAGGCCAGATGGTGGTGGAAACCGCAAGGCGCTACGGCCGCGTGTACCAGACCGGCACGCAGCGGCTGAGCGAGGCGAACTTCGTCTTTGCCATCGAACTGGCCAAGAGCGGCCGGCTCGGCAAGGTCCACACCGCTTACGCCCACATCGCGCCGTGGGACGCCGCGGCCATGCGACACGACTGGCTGCCCGCCCAGCCCGAACCGCCCAAGTCCGAGTGCGATTGGGACCAATGGCTCGGCCCTTGTCCTTGGCGGCCCTACAACGCGGAGTACTGCCGCGGCGGCTGGCGTGGACATTACGATTTTCACACCAGTTGCATCGGCGAGTGGGGCGCGCACACCTTCGCACAAGCCCAGGCCGGATTGGACCTGCTCGACACCTCACCGATCGCTTACGAGTACGTGGACAATCCCACCGGCGACGGCATGGTCACGCACTTCGCGAACGGCGCGAAGATGATCCTGTCGCGCGGCGACAAGTACTGGCACGGCTCCTGTGGCATGAGGTTCGATGGCCCGGAAGGCTGGGTCTCCGTCGCCGACGGCTATTCGCGGCCGGAGGTTTCCAATCCGCGCCTCCTCGACGACTTCAACAAGATCGTCAACGACTACATCGCGCGCACCCAGCGCCCGATGAGTCACGTCCGCGATTTCCTCAACTGCGTGAAGTCGCGCCGTCGCACCGTGGCCCACGAGGTGGTGATGCACCGCGCGATGTCCACCGTGCACGCGGCCAACATCTGCATGTGGCTCAAGCGCGATTTGAAATACGACCCCGCCAAGGAGGAGTTCGTCAACGACGTGGAGGCCAACCGCCTCCGCTCCCGCGCCATGCGCGAACCGTACATTTTCTAAGGCCAAGCCACGACCACACAGAAAGGAATCAAAACCATGAAGTCGAATCTCTCGCTCTTCGCCCTGGCCTTCACCGTCGCGGTCAGCGCCGCACTCGCCCAGGAACCCACGCCGCTGGTGACGCGGGGACAGGATCAACTGATCGCCGTCCTGAAAACCGACGCCTCGCGCAAGGCCAAAGCCGACGCCTGCCGCGAGCTGGCCGTTATTGGCGGCAAGGACGCCGTGCCGGTGCTCGTCGGCCTGCTCCCGAATCCGGAGATGAACCACATGGCGCGTTACGCCCTGGAAACGATGCCCGACCCGGCGGTGTCCGACACATTGCCCGACCAGCTTGGCAATCTCAAGGGCCTGCCGCTCGTGGGCGTCATCGGCAGCCTCGGCGTGCGGAAAGATCCCAAGGCGGTCGAGCCGCTGGCGGCGTTGCTGGCGGACAGTGATCTCGAAGTGGTCCGCGCGGCCGCGCGGGCTTTGGGCAGCATCGGCACGCCCGCGGCGGCGCAGGCGCTCAAGGATGCGTTGTCCAACGTGGCCGAAGACAACCTGCTGGCGTTCTGCGAAGGCTTCGCTCGCTGCGCCGAGTCGCTGGCCGCAAACGGTCACCGCGACCAGGCGCTCGAAATCTACGGCGAGGCCTACAAGGACGACCGCCTGCCGCATCAGGTCCGGGCCGCAGCGTTGCGGGGCGCGGTTTTGCTGCGCGGCAAGGACGGTCTGCCGATCCTCCGCGAAGCGCTGCACAGCGAGGATTACACCCAGTTCGCGGCGGCCAACCGGATCGCCCTGGAAATGCCCGGTGCGAAGGTGACCCAGTTGCTCTGCGACGAACTGGCCAAGCTGCTGGCGGATCGACAGATCGTCGTCATCGGCACGCTGGCCGAGCGCGGCGATCCGGCGGCGCTGAGCGTGCTGGTTTCGTCGATCATGAGCGGAGCCAAAGACGTTCGTCTGGCTTCGATCCGCGCGTTGGCGCGCATCCCGCGCGCTGAATCGGTGCCCACGCTGGTCAAACTCTTGACCGATGGCGACCGCGAGGCAGCACAGGCGGCCAAGGAAAGCCTGGCCAGTTTCGCCGATCCGGCCGCGGACGTGGCGATCGCCGCGCTGCTCGCCAGCAACCGCACCGGCGACCGGCTCACCGCCATTGACCTGATCGGCCGGCGCCGGACGCTTGCCAGTGTGCCGGACCTGTTCAAAGTTGCGGGCGACACTTCTGCCGACGTGCGCTCGGCCGCGTTGAAACAGATCGGTGACCTGGGGGGGGCCGGCAAAGTGCCGAAGATCATCGAAGTTTTGGTCACCACCAAGGATGCGCGCGATCGAGGCGCCGCCGAACAAGCCTTGGCCGCGTTGTGCGGCCGGGCCGACCATCCGCAGACCTTTGTGAAGGTCATCGAGTCTGCGTTCGTGCAGGCCCAACCCGAGGCGAAGACCGCGCTGCTGAATGTCCTCGCCGCGCTGGGCGGGTCAGGCGCCCTCGAAACCGTGGCCGCCGCCGCGAAAGACGGCGACGCTCAGGTTCGCGGAGCGGCCATCCGGGCATTGAGTTCCTGGAAGACCGCGGACGCGGCGCCCGCCTTGTTCGAGCTGGCCAGCAAGGCGACGAACGACACCGACAAGACGCTCACCTTGACGGGTTACCTCACGCTGGCCGCCAATACCGACCTGCCCGCGCCGCAACGGTTGGAGATGTGCCGCCAGGCCGCCGGCTTGGTGTCGAAGACGGCCGAGAAGAACATGCTGCTCGCCGCGTTGGGCGCATTGCCTTCGCTGGACGCGCTGCCGCTGGCGCTGCCTTACCTTGACGACGCCGCCACGCGTGACGCGGCCAGCGCGGCCGTGCTGGCGATCGCCGACAAATTGCTCCAAGGCCAGACGCCGAAGGCAACCGCCGCGGGGCTGGTCGCGCCGCTTCAGAAGGTGGCCCAGGTCACCGGCAACGCCGACCTGGCCAAGCGGGCCAAGGCACTCGCCCAGCGGGCCGCGACCAAGGCCGGCCAATAGCACGCGCTGCCATTCATTTGCGAACCGTTCCCAACCACCGCTCTCCCGGCCTGCTTTGAGTCGGGAGAGCGGTTGGCTTTTGGCGGGCTGAGGGTCGCCAACCTACAGGTACAGGGGCACAACGGTCATCTTGTAGGCTCGGTGCCCTCACCGAGCGCTTTTTCAGGCGAGCTTTCATCCGCTCTGGTCAGTCCGCGCTGACCCGGCAAAAGATTGCGCCCACTCCCGTCGGCGGCTGCATCGGAAATCCAGGTTCATAGCCGAAACTCAGAAAGGGCGAAGGCGGAAAGCCTTTTTGAGTTTCTGAGTTTGGGCTTCCTTTGTGGCTCCGCACTGGCCGCAACCACGTAGCCGCGGACGCCCAGTCCGCGCTGGCTGCCGGAAGAGCCGCCGCCGCAGAGACACTGTAGATTTCGCCGTTTCCGCCTCAGTGTCGCAGCCGCCAGACGCCCTTCAAGTCCTGCCCGATCGTTCGCAGCAGGCGCACCAGGCTGTCGGGATCGTCCACCCAACGCACCGGCACTTCCGCAATGCGCCAGCCTTGTCGTTGGGCGAGCACGAGTAGTTCGGTGTCGAAGAAGAAACCGGCGTCCACCACTTGCGGCAGCAACGCTTGCGCCGCGCGCCGTGAGAGGGCCTTGAACCCGCACTGCGCATCCGCCACCCGCAGTCCCAGCGCCCGGTGCAAAAGCCAGTTGTAGCCGCGGGAAAGGAGTTTGCGTTTCCAGCCGCGCGTGGTTTGTGAGCCAGGCAGCAAGCGCGAGCCGATGGCGATGTCTGCCCGACCCTCCGCCACGGCGACGATCAATTCCGGCAAATGCGCCAAGTCGGTAGAGAGGTCCACGTCCATATAACTGAGCACCTCCGCCTCGCTCGCAAGCCAGACCGCCTTGAGCGCCCGGCCCCGGCCCGCTTCGTCCAAGTGCATGACGCGCAGTGTGAGCGTACCGCCTGACTCGGCTTCTGACTCCAAAGCCGCTTCCGCCATCTCCTCCGCCATCGCTCGTGTCCCATCCGTCGAGCCGTTGTCCACAATGACCACCTCATAGTCATACCCGCGATGCTCTTGCAGGAAACACTGCAGCTTGGCCAGGCTCGGTGGCAGGCGCCTCGCCTCGTTGTGCACTGGAAGCGCTATTACGACTTTGCACATGCGCGTGTTTAGCCGGATTCGACTCCAACTCTCGCCTCTTGATCACGATATCATCGTGGTGTGTTCCAACGAGCTATGCTCGCAGTTCGGGGAAAGATCCCACCGCTCCTGCGGACAGTAATACCGCCACGGTACAAGACCAGCACAGTGGCTAGCCCAACCTTCGCAACTGGAGGGGGTGACACGTCGCAAGTGGTTGGTGCCTTGGCTGGGCTCCGAAAAGGTCTGCACCAAAGTCAGTCTCCGGCCAGTTCGCCCGTGGCCGTGATC
>JAKCAB010000669.1 GCA_021839785.1 bacterium
CCAGTTCCGGCTCGACGCGGTTGGCGAGGCGCTTCACGTCGCGGCCCAGGTCGGCGCGGTATTGCTCGACGAACAGCGAGTCCTGAAGCCACACCTTCAATGCCTCGAGTTCCTGCGCGGTTTGCTGGCGCGAGGCGTCGTCCAACTGCCGGTTGTTGAGCCCACCGAGGACGTTGTCGATCTTCGCCCGGACCCGGAAGGCGATGAAGCGGGGCAGGCCCGCCGCATCGAGCTGTTTGCGGAGCTCACTGGCCTTCGCGAGCAATTCAAGGAAGGCGGTGGCTTGCTTGAGCTTGGCGTCGATGGCGTCGTAGCCGGACAGCCAGAGCCGCTCGGTCAACCGCCGCGCCTGGGCCACCAGGGCGCGCGACCACACTGCGGCCGGGTGGTTCGCGTAAGCGGGATGGCAGGCGAACGTGATCGCTTCGAGGCGTTGGCGGAGCGTCAGCCGCTTTTGGGTGAACGCCAGAAACTTGGTCAGGAACCACGACAAGCCCAGCGCGAGCGTCAACGTCAGCACCGGGCGAACCCAGCCGTGGCGCACCTGGAAATGCAGTGTCAGTTTCTGGGCTTCGTCATCGGCGGAGTTGGTGGCCTGAAAACGGAGCGTGACCTGGTATTCGCCAGGGCGGAGGTCCCGCCATTCGCCTTCGATCACCGCCTGGCCGCCCGCCGGGATCGTGCGTTCGCCTTCCTTGGCGGCAGGCGTCTCTGGAGGCCAGGAGGCGAGGTCTTTGACCGGCACGTCATTGACCCGAAACGCGAGGCAGCGCTGCAAATCGAAACCCGTGGCGGGCGCCTTGGCGACCTGTTCGAGGCGGACGCTGAGTCCTTCCAGCGGCCAGGTCCCGCTCTTTTCGCGCACGCGCACGGTGAACTTGCCCAACGGCGTATCGTCCTTTGCACCCCACGGGCGGACGAGCGCGGCGTCGATTGTGCTCTGATCCAATACCAGCACCGCCGGCTTTGGGACCGCGCGGCGGCGCAGGCTGAGCGGGTGGCGGGTCCAGGCGCCGCCGTTCTGCCGCAACAACAGCGCGCCCTCGAATGCGTTGGTGGAAGCCGGTTCGGTGGTGAGCAAGACCAGGTCCAGGCGCGCGATTGTGGGTGCCACCGGGACGTTGCTCAACGTCAGCGCGGGGGGCGCTTCGACAACGCCCGGCAAGGCCATCTGCACCGGCAGCGTGTCGCCGGTCAGCGCGTCGCGGAACGGCATCAACTGGAGGTCCAGTGTTTCATTGGTGGCGGCCGCGGCCGGCGGGCTGGCACGCAACAGCGGCACCAGCACCCGGCCGTTCGCCGGCACGGCCTGGACGCGATTGGTCAGGCTGGGGTCCGGCGCGAAGTCGGCGGCGGCCAGGCTGAGCGGCAGCAACCAAGCGGCCACGATTCCGAGGCGCCAGCGTGGGCCAACCCGCACTTTGCCGCGACCAAGATAAGTCGGTCGTAACATGAAACGCCCTCCGATGGTTAGGAGCCTTTCCGATCCGCGATCAGTCGCGGCAACCGGCAGTCAGGGTTGGAAAATGAGCAACAAGTCCGTGCCAAACACGAACGTCGCCACCAGCTTCAGGCCGGCCGCGAGCTTGATGTCGCATGTGTCTTGGATTGCCTTTTTCAGATCGAGCCCCGGCGCGGCGAGGTCGATGCGCTCAACTTGGGTTGTCATGGGGGTGAGTTGCGGCTTCGGTTCATTTCACGGCGATGCCCCGGTTCTTCAAAGACTCGGTAAGCACCTTGAGGCGGGCAACGGCAGCGGAGCGCTTGCCCGCGTTGTCGCTCTTGAAGTCATCGTCGAGCAGGAATTGCTGGAATGGCGTCGGCGTAGCGGCAGTGTAGCCAGCTTCCTTGGCCGCTTCATCGAAGGGAGTCTTGTCGTCGGCGGCCATGAAAGCCCTGGCCAGATCACCCCGTTGGGAGAGCGTATCCGTGGGTTCTTGCGGCACGGCCTTGACCGCCGCGGTGGCCTTCTCGACGGCCGTCGCGGCATCGGCACTCAGTTCGCCCTTCTTGTCCCGCGCGAACATCAGGGAGGCGCCCGGTTGTTGGACCGCGGTCTTGCCGACGGCCAGGCGCTGGTACAAGCCGGCATCGTGGATGCCGTTGAACAGGATGCCGCCCTGCATCCGGATTTCCATGAGCACTTCGGCGGTGTCCACCGCGCCGCCGTCTTTGATGTTCTTGAGCACCTCCGGGGTGAGTTGACAAAGCACCTTCTGGCATTTCTCCGGACTGGTGCAGCTTTCCTCGCCTTTCGCACAATGCTCACAAAGGAGCGATGCGAGTCGCGAGCCGGGGTCTTTCTCCGCGGAACGATTGGAGGGTACCAACGCCAACTCGGCGCGATTGTAACCCACCTTCATCCGTGGCGACTGGGTGGCCTGGTCCTGGGACAACTCGACGCCGAGCGTCGTGCCGGTGGAGGCGATGACGGTGTGTTTGTCGATGTTGCAGGCCGGGAGGACCAGGCACCCGGCAGCAGCCAGGAGCCCGGCCCAAGGACGGGGGCAGGACGGTTGCGGAGTGGGGTTCATTAGGGTTTGGGGGTGAGGTTTTCGGACTCTTGAGTTTGGTTGGTTGGCGAACTGAGAGTTGCGTTCTGCACTGTGACCGTCAGGGGGCCAAAGGGGCATTGCGAAATCTCGGCGCGCACGTCTTCCGCGCCGTCGCTCACCGTTGTCACCACGCCGGAGGCGTAACCCAGGCCGAACTTGAGTCCGGGCCGGTCGCTGACCTGCATGCCTAGCACATGCGTGCTCGTAGCAACGAGCGCCTGGTTGGTCCGGTCATTGACGCTGACCACGCCGATGCCGACGACCAGCACGTGGCCGGTGCCGGTCTTGGACGGAATGTAGATGCAGCCGCTCAGCAGCGAAGTGAGGGCGACGCAAGTCAACCCCCACCCGGACAGGCTCCTCGCGGTTGTCCCGGCCACCGGCGAACCGCCCCGGGAGCGCGCAGTGCTGACTCGCGGATTATGGCTGCAGGGTTTCAAGCGATTTGCGGGAACATCCGCCATATCGGAGATTCCGCAAGCGAAAAGGGTCAAGTAGGCATGGTTGTAGCAAAAGCGCTTGTGAGCGAATCGGCCCTGACCTGCGGCCACCCACTGGCCACCCATCCTGGCCAGACCTCAAGGCGCGCCCACGACGCGCAGCAACAGGGTGGTACCGGGCTCGAGGTTCACGTTCCACCCCCGGCCACTCGGCGCCAAACTGCGTCCAGACAGCAATTCCTTGGCGGGGCTTGGGGGGCCGGTCTTGCCGGCGGTTGGCGTCAGCTCCAGCGCGCCGGTTTGGAGATGCGCCGTGTCGTTTCTCAGCGTGAAGAACGTGGCACCCGCGGCGTCCGGTCCGAAGCGTTCGACAAGGATGTCCGCGTTGTCGCATTTCGCGGCAGTCACCGGCTGCCAGCCGGCCTCGGCTACTTGTTTGATCAATGGGAGGTACTTTTTGAAGAGCGGGCGGTCGCGGTTATACCACTTTGGGTTCTGCCAGTACGGATTCTCCGCGGCGTTGTGACTGAACATCGACGGGAACAAACCGTAGAAAAGACTCTGCTGGAAATAACGCTCCACCATGTCGGAGGCGAACTTGTCATAGTCGGTGTTCATCAGCAGGAGGTAGGGCTTGCGGCCGGCCAGCGTTCGCCAGTAGCAGAGTTGCGAATCGGATACGGGGCGGTAACGGTCCCCGGCCAGCCAGTCGGTTTCGGTGCCCAGCACGTCCAGC
Organism: bacterium; assembly: GCA_021839785.1. The sequence goes on from JAKCAB010000669.1 coordinate 3,732, forward strand.
CAGGGACAGAGGAAGCCGAAGCGGTACGGCACGCCGTTGGCGAACATCAGTGCGCCGAGGCGGTGCACGTCCTCGCTCAGCCAGCGGGTGAACTCATAAACCGCCAGACCCTTGAAGAGCGCGGGCCGAAAGGTGTCGGCCGCGAATGTGAGCGGCACGCTGGTGTAGCGGAAATGCTCGCGGCGGAAGTTGAGATCGGTGGTGACGTAACCTTCGAGCGAATCGAGATACTCGCCATCCAGACGCGCGGTGGCGCCGGCGCCGTAGAGCCGCGTCTTGATCGCCGGACTCCAATGCACTGTCGCCGCGTTGGGCGACGCCGGCAGGAATGGATTGGGGTTGAGGCTCCAGACCGCGCCGTTCGCCCACGGCTCGTTGCGGTACAACAGCGCCGGGTGGCCTGTTTCATCGAACATGGCCGCCGATCGCGACACATTGGCCATCTGCTGCGAATTGCCCGTCGATCCGGTGGCAAGCTCGTCCCGCACCCGCAGGGCCTCGGCTTCGGTGCGGGGCAGCTCGGGCTTCATCGACATCCACCACGTCATCGGTTCGGTGTAGCGGAAGCTCAGCACGCCGTGCTCGTCGTCCCAGCGCACGTTGTTGTTGCCTTCGTGGTAGCGGAAGCCGAAGTCCTCCCAACCCTGCACGGTGCTGACGTCCGTGAACGGCATCCAAATGCCCTGATCGCGCGAGCGCACGCGGAAGTAATCCGGGAAAATCTCCGTGAACTTCTGGTACGCGGCGCGGAAGCCCCACGCCGGATCGAAGTGATAGATCGTGAACCGAAATCTTGCCGCGCTCGGAAAACGCTCGGTGTCGGCCACCAGTCCGAAGTCGTAAGCGATGAACAATTGCCGCGTGCCCGCGTGGTAAACCAGCCGGTATTGCGCCGCCTGGCCCATGTCCAGACCCAGCGCGAGCCCCGTCTTGTCGTCGTGGATCGCCGCCAGCGGGTACAAGGACAACGTGCCGGTGGTGCCGCAACCGACGGCTGTGACGTTCGCGAATTCGCCGTGTCCGCCGATGGTGCGCTGGCGGCGGATGTCGTCGCCCCAAATCCAGCCGCGGGCGTCGATCGGCAGCGCGAACAGCAGCATCACCGCGCGGTCTTTCGCGGTGGTGTCGGTCACCGTGCCTTCGATGACGAGGTGATCTGCGCGAGGTAGGACGTTGGCTTCGAGCTTCAGGCCAAGCTCAGGGCAAACGCCGGCGGTGAAGCCGAAGATGTCTGAGTTAGCCGCGACGTCGCGTGCGAAGAAACCACCCGGCGAATCAGCCGCCAGTTCGCGACCCGCCACCTGCAACGAAGCGACGCGCTGCCCGCTGAGCGCCAGCTTCAGGCCGTCGCCCGTCTGGAATTCGTGCGGCGTTTCGGTCGGCGGCGGGTTGGCAGGAACCCTTTGCATCGGTGTTCCTTGAAAGACGAAGGCGTCACCCGCGGCCGCGACTTCGGTCACCGCCACGTCATCGAACCAGACGCGTCCGGCATGGCTGCGGACCAGGCAGTTCAACGTGAGCGAGCGGACCGGCTTTGCGGGGAAAATGATCACCTGCCGGCGTTCCCAATCATGCGTGCCGGTGGCGAAATTCGCCGTCTGACCCCACAGCGGCGTGCCGTCCTGATACACCAGGTCGGCGTAAAGGGAATATCCGCTGTCGCGTCCGCCGGTGACGTTCTCCGCCTTGCTCCAGCCGCTGACGATCAATGGCGCCACGTTGGTGCGGTCCAGGACCACGGTTTGACTGGCCCCGCGCCAGCCGGTCTCGTTGGGGGCTTCACACGCCAGCGCCTGTGAACCGCCACGGCCCTCGCCGGTCGCCACGCGGAAGCCGTCGGGCGCCGCCTGCCAGGCAGCGAGGGTGGCAGACTGGTTGAGTTCGAAAGCGCCGTTGCGCAGGAGGTTCGTGCCGGCGTCGGCGCCGCCCACGACGTGCAGCACGGGACCGCCGCGGAGGTTGAAGCAAAGCGGCGTGACCAAGGCCAGGCCGGCGACAAAGAAAGGGCGGAGCATAACGGCGGAGGTATAACAGCATTGTGCCCGCTCGACCAGCCTGTCGCACTGCCAACCACGCCGCGCGCGGGTCTGTGGTGCGTTTCACGAGACGTCTTCGATGAACGGCCACGCCCCGCTGTCTCTGCCCGCTTGGCGACACCGCCACGGGATGTACAAGCCGATCACAGACCCCGACTCAGACAACGCTGGAACGCGCCGACGGAAGGCGACTCCCGGCCGGTTCGCTTAACGGGGCGACATGTTGACAGAGGAAAGAGGAGGATGCACATTTTTCACATGAAATCTACGGTTCTCATTTCGGAACTGGCGGCCAATCCGTCCCGCGTCATTGCCCGCGCGGAAGCTGATGGACTGGTTCCCATCGCCCGCGCGGGGCGCACGGTGGCTTTTGTCATTGGTTGCGAGAAGCTGGCCGCGCTGCTGGAAACCTTGGAACTGCAAAAAGACACCGAACTGATGAAGCTCGTGCGAGCTGATCGGGCCGGCGAGGTGGAGTTCAAGGACGTGGCATGAAGACGCGCGTGCGGATGTCGGACCAAGTGGAGGCTTATCTGGCAGCGCGGGCGCTGGAAGTGCGCCGGAGGCTGCGGACCGCCGTCAAGGGACTGGCCACCTGGTCTGGACGCGCGGAGCCGCCGCGGGTGCGCTCCCTGGAGGATGAACTGAACGGCTACATCCGGCTGCGAGTGGACCGGCACCGGATCATCTTCCGGGAGTCAGTCCGGGCCGGGGAACGGCAAATCCTGTGCCTGTACGCCGCCCCGCGGTCAACGGTCTATGAGGCGTTCAGCCAATTGCTGATTGACGAGTTATCCAGATCGGA
>JAKCAB010000386.1 GCA_021839785.1 bacterium
GATCGGCCCGGATGGGACGGTCTATGTAGGGTCTCGAGACGGGAAGATCTATGCTCTCGATGGGCAAACGGGCCTCGAGCTCTGGGAGTTCATGACGGACGGGTCGGTGAGCGCCTCGCCGGCCATAACGCCCGAAGGGATGGTGGTAATTGGGTCGGAAGACCAGAAAGTCTATGGTCTGGACGGGCTCAAGGGCGTCGCGTTGTGGGAGTTTGAAACGAGTGGCCCGATCTGGTGCTCCGCAGCGATTGGCCCGGACGGCACCATCTATGTGGGTTCTGATGACGGCGACATGTACGCGCTGGATGTCAACTCCGGTACGAAACGGTGGCAACATACTCTGGGCGATGTGATCTGGTCTTCGCCCGCCGTGGCCGCAGATGGAACCGTGTATGTTGGCTGCGACAACGGCTGGCTTTACGCGTTGAACGGGGCGACGGGGAAAGAACTCTGGAAATTCAAGACTGGCGGCCGGGTGTGGTCATCCCCTGCGATCCGGGCCGGACGGCACGGTGTATGTGGGCACCAGCGAGGGAAAGGTGTTCGCGGTGGAAGGTTCTGCTCCGTTGGTTTCGTCGTGTTGGCCCAGGTTTCGCGGAGTAGCTTGCGGCACCGGCATCATGACGTCGCCTTCGCCGACCACCCCGCCGATAATTCTCTGGCAGCCAGAGGTTGTGCCGCTCAAGCCGGGCACCAACGGGTTTCTCGCCGTGCGCGTCGCAGGCTTGCCGGTTGCCTGTGCCTGGTATCGCAACGGCACTGCAATCCCAGGTGCGACGAATGCGCTCCTTTGGTTCGCGCCGGTAAAGCAGACGGATGAGGGCCTCTACACAGTGGTCCTGAGCAACCGCGTGGGCCAGACGACGAGCCAGCCCATCGCCATGGTAGTCAGCAACGTGGACGCGCAACGAGTCGTCGAACTGGAGTGGGAGGCCGACGCGCCCAGCTTGTTCAAGGTGGAATCGAGCAATGTTCTGGGGCCAGCGGCAAGATGGGACGGCTCCGTGTATGCTGTGACGGGTTCCGGGCCGATCGCGGTGCCCGGCCTATACCAGACTAAACCCTCGTGCTTTTTCCGGTTGGTGGGTTGGGTGGATTCGCGGATCAATCGGCTGGGCCTGAGGTACGGTTTCAAACTTTATGGATCGACTGGTAGTCACTATACCATCGAATATGTCACGCGGGAAACTGGTTGGACCAACTGGCAGGTCCTGACCAATCTGACTCTCTCGACCTCGCCACAACTCTTCGCTGACCACGAGAGCAGTTGGGCAGTTCCGCGCTTCTACCGCCTTAAGCCCTGAGTTGGCCAGCGCCCTGCGGCGCACCGATCAAGGTCTCTCAACTGCCAACCAAGTCCGGCCGTTCGCCGGCACGTTCATTTTGACGCTGATCTGGTAATTGCGGTCGAGGCGGTAGCGGCGGGTTTTGCCGGCTTCCTGGCGAATCCAGGCCGAGTCCTTGAGTCCAGTGTAGTACAGCGGCAGCGTGATTGTCCGCGTGGCCGGTTCGGACAATGGATTGTAGATCATCACGAGGCCGCAGCGCTTGAGCGCGGGGTTGACGTGGAGGAAGTAGTCAAGATCGCGGCCATCGGCGCGGCGCAGATGAATGATGTCCGACTCGAGAATGTCCCGGTACTCCTTGAACCAGGTGACCCAGGACTTCAGGAGGTCGCGCGTGGCGTCAGAATCAAAGAGGCGCGGTCCGCGATAGCAGGCCTGCACGCCGCCGCCGAAGTTGTTGGCGAGGTGGGCCTCATAGTCCGGCAGGTGGTCTTTGAGCGGCTCCAGCGTCGCCGCCGCACCGCCGCCTTGGTATTCGGTCAACGGCACAAACATCCAACCCATGGTCGGGGTTTTCTCGAAGGTACCGTCGTAGATGTTTTGCCGGCCGTGAATGAGTTGCTGCGCGCGCGGCAGGGACCAGTTGTCTTCGCGGTAGCCCATGCCGGTCTTGTTCGAGCCGGTGAAGAAATAGTAGTCCGGCGCGTTCACGTACACGCCGCGGGCGCGGCACCAGCCGTAGAAATCCGCACTCAACCGCCATTGCGCCCATTGCGAGTCTTCCTGGCCGCGGTGACCCGGATGGCTGGTGGAAGCGCAAACGTCGCCCGGATACGGCCCGTCGTGCTCGATGAGATCGAGGCCGGTCTGCTCGATGAAGTGTTTGAGGCGCCAGAGGTAATTCGTGCCCCACTGGCTGCCCAGGCAGGGTGCATTGCCAAAGATCGCGCCGCCGGGCTTGCCGGTGGCGGGGTTGATGACGTCGTTTGCATCGTCAATCCGCCGGCTGCTGAACAGCGAGTAGGCGCCGACCTCGATGCCTTTGGCGTGCGCATAATTCACGTCCGCTTTGACCTTGGCGAGGTAGGCCGGGTCTTCGTTCTCCATGTTCAGCCCGCTGCCGAAGGTGTAGATGATCATCTCGAAACCGACCTCGGCGCACTGGTCCACGGCGGTGCGGAAGGTTTTCGTGTCCGCGCTGCGCACGTGCATCATAATCGGATTCTCGGTAAGCCACGGTGCCAGGGCACGCTGAGCGCGACGCAAGGCCAGGCCTTGCCGCTCGCGGTTATCGCTGTCCTGGACGACCAGCCAGACGCGATAGGATTCCCAAGTCTGGCCGGGATCGAGTTTCACGCCGGGGCCGATCGGTGGGCGGCAGACCAACAGGCAGGGCGTCTTGCGCTCGTAATGGACCTGCGTGCGATACTCGGGATCGGGCAACCATTCGGCGACGCGGCACGAAGTCACGGGGTCCATGCCGCCGAAGCTGTAATCGCTCATCACCGAAATCGGCGGCAGGCGCCACTTGTTCGTGGGCCGGGCATCGACCGCGGACTCCGCTTCAACGGCCGCGAGCAATTCGGTTATCGCGCGATCCAACGTGACCGGTTTCGTGGTGCCGTTGCTGACGGTGAGCCATTTGCCGAGCACGGGCAGGCCGTCGTACAACTCGTAATGCACCGTCACGGCCACGCCGCGCGTGGCATCGTCCGAGCCGGCGTAGGTGAAGTCGGTGGTGACGCCCGGCGGCGGCCAGGGCAGGTCCGCGCTGTGCCGCTTGTGCTTCCAGGCAAACGGCGCGGCTGGCTTGCCTTGTTTCCACGAAACGAGGTGGAAGGCGTTCGAGTTGGGCCGCAGTTGATCGATCCAGGCCGGCTGCAGGTAAGCGTGGTCGGGTTGGCCGGTGAGGCCGCCGACCGGATATTCGCGCCCGTCGATGGTGACGCTCGCCTCGGGCTTCACCGCACGCAGTAAGCTCACGCCGGTCATGAGATTGTCCAAGCCGACGGTGGCGCCATCGGGCGCGAGGCGATACGTGCGGCGGATGAGACCGTTTTCGAGCGAGATCGCATTCGTGGCTGGCGACTGAACCAGCCGGGCCGGAGCCGGCTTGGAGGCGAGCAGCCAATCGTCTGGCGGCGGGGGCGGGAAGGGCCGGGTGGCCGAGACCGGTTGCGCTGCGGCGAGCCAGGCGAGCGAGAAACTGAGCGTCAGACCGGCGAGCAGAGTCCGGGTGCCCCGGTGACACAAGGAAAGCGAGTGAGTGTTGAACACGCGGGCAGATTAGCCACGCAGTGATTCGTGCCAAGCCTTGAACCCCGAGCGCCCGGCGCGACGCCGGCCGCTTTGCAATCCGCTTGGCGGTTTCCACCTGTCCAAAGCCGGTCAGAGACTGACGCGCCGCGCTATCGGCCGGCTTGAGACGCAAGGCGTTTCCCCCAGGCCGGCCTCGGTCCAAAGCCGGTTTGAAACCGGCGCGCCAAGGACAACCCAGGAATGCAGTGATTCACTTTGCCGGCGGGGTAACGTCATGCACGCGATTCACTGCTGGCCGGGCGAGGTGGCTTAGACGACCGTCGGGCCAGCGCACGTCCACGGCCTCGACCGCGCGCGCCACGCCCAGGCCAAAGTGCGCGGTGTTCGCCTGCTGTGACCGGTGCGAGTCGCCGGTTACGATCGGCCGCACCGCGGAACGCCCGCCGGCCAGGTGCAACGTGACCTTGGCACCCACCGGGCTGATACCCGGCGCCCCACGCAAATGAACGGCGATCCAGTTGCCCGCCGTCGGCAGCTCGTTTTTGTACACGCGGATGGTTTGCCGTTCTTCCGGCCACACCTCGAAAGTGGTGACGATCAAGTCCGGTCGGCCGTCGCCATCCAAATCGGCTGCGGCGAGGTTGCGAGAATCGGCTTCCAAGGCGACGCCGAAGAGGTGCGCCACGTCGGTGAACGCTCGCCCGCCGCGGTTCAGAAACAGCCGGTTCTGTTCGTAACCGCCGTAGGACATGCCCTGACCGCGAGTCTGATTGATCTTGGACGCAAAATAGATCGCCTTGACCGGGTCCTCCTTCGAGTCGGCGAGGTAAATGTCGTGCAGCCAGAACTCCGGGTCGTAATCTTGGACCGATTGCCGGGTCTCGTGGCCGTTCCCGATCGCGAGGTCGGGCCAGCCGTCGTTGTCGACGTCCGCCGCCACGCATCCCCACGACCAACCGGAGTGCGCCACGCCGGCTTCGGGCGCGACTTCTTCGAATCTGCCGTCCGGCTGGGCGAGCAGGAGCTTGTTGCCGGCGGTCATCGGCGGCGCCATCGCCAGATAATCCGGGTGCTCCGGCCGGCTTAGTCCCAGGTTGATGAGGCGCAGCGCGGTCGGGCAGTGCATGCCGGTGACAAACAGGTCCAGCCGGCCGTCGGCGTTGAAGTCCGCCAGCGCGTGCGCCATGCCAAAACCTTTCGGCTCAGTCAGGCGCGCCGCCGTGACTTCGGTAAAGTGGCCGTGGCCGTCGTTGGCGTACATTTCCACGCCGGCGAAATCGCTGACCTTCAGCAAATCCAGATCGCCATCGCCATCCAGGTCCACGAGCGAAGCGGCGTAAGTCCGCCGCCAGCGGTGCTTGGCCAGGCCGGCGGCTTCCGTGGCATCGGTGAAATGGCCGTGGCCGGCGTTGAGCAGCAGGTAAGACGGGTTGCCGTCGTTGGCATCGTAGTACGGCGTGGGCATTTGTCCGCCGTCGTAAGGGTTTTTGTACTGGCCGAACCACACATCGAGGTCGCCGTCGCCGTCCACGTCGCCGCAGGTCAGCACCTGGCCGTAGCGGACGCGTTCCGGCGCGACCCAAACTGGTTGGGGTGGCTCGTCGAACCGGCCTCCCGGCGCGCCGCGAATCAGGAACAGCCCCTCGAACTTGGCGAACAGAAAATCGTCAATACCGTCGCCGTCGAAGTCCGCGATGACTGCGGTGAAGATCAGGCCGGGCCAATGCCGGCAAAGGTCGCGCGTTTGAAAGCGGCCGTCCGCCCCAAGTTGATAAACGCGGTTCCGGGCGGCGAGCATGATTTCCAGGCGGCCGTCGCCGTCGAGGTCGTGCAGTATCAGCGGGTCGATGAAGTGCGATTTCTCCGGCGGCTGGACCCCGTCGAACAGCGTCTCGCGGAACGCAGGCGGGCCGTCCCGCGCGGTCAGTGTCAGCCGTCGCGCGTCCACATGGCGAACAGCGGGAAGATCGTCCGCGCCCGTCGCGGGCGCCCAATCCACGACCAGGTCGCCTTCCAGCGCCGCGCGCGTCTCGGGTTTCGTGCGTGTCAGGTGGGCGCGAAATGCAAACACGCTTTGGAGCGGCTGGCCCTTGGCATCGACATCGAACCGGTTGTGCCGAAACTCGACCTGTCGGAGCACCCAACCTTCCCGCGACCGCGTGCCCAGCCAATCGCGCCAGGCCGTGGACGAGAGGCTCGTTTCAGCCACGTTGGTGCTCGTGCCGTCGTTCGGCGACGCAGGAATGCAGAGCTGGATTCCGTGCCCGATCGATTCGGGAGTCTGAAACTGAGGCAGCGCGATGCTGCCCAGGCTGAACTGGGCGAAGGTTTCGAACTTGTTCGACGCGGCGTTGATCGCGTCCCAGAGGCGCTCGAAAACGCGGCCGCACCGCTCGGCTAGCATCTCCTTGGCCCACATCGTCTGGTCCGCCTGGTCTTCGCGCGCCTGAATGGCCAGCAACTGTTTCATCAGGCCTTCCGTGCCGGGCGGCAGACCCGGACGCCGGCCAGGATGTGGCCGGCGCCAATACCAGGCCGCGAGGCAAGCCAGCACGAGCAACGCCAGCAGGACGAACAAGCGCGGACGTGGTCTTTCGAGTTTGGGTCGCACGGATAACGCGCACAACTTAAGCCGGGTAGTAGGCGGACGCCAGATCATGCTGGGTGGGTGTCGAGCCGGTGCCTGGCAGGGCGACGCGCCTGCCGAGTCCCCTAAAACCGCCGAGGCGCCGAGGCGCGGAGGTTGAATTTGGAAACCAGGAGAGCCGAAACCAAGGACCAGTGATCCCATTCCTTGGTTCCCGGGTTCCGAACTGGATCTCCGCGCCTCGGCGCTTCCGCGGTTGAATTTGCCGGGATTGCCTGGCGTGGCCGCGACTTCTATGCTGCCCGCCATGCAAACCCTGAAGTTCTCCCTGCTCGCCGCGCTGTGGCTCCTGGCCGGCTCACCGGGTCGCGCCGCCCAGGCGACCGCCACGGCAATTGGCGTCACACAATCGAGCGCCAAGGCGGAGGCCGCCCGCTTC
>JAKCAB010000569.1 GCA_021839785.1 bacterium
TGGCGGTGCACGACTTCGGCCAGGCGGGCGGCTACGCGTACTTGTTGATGGAGTTCGTGGACGGCGTGAACCTGCGCCAGCTCGAGCGCGCCGGCCGCCTTTCGCCGCGGGACGCCCTGGCCATCGTGCCCCAAGTCTGCGATGCGCTCCAGTACGCCCACGACGAAGGCGTGGTGCACCGTGACATCAAACCCGAAAACATCCTCGTGGACCGGCGCGGCCGGGTGAAGATTGCGGACTTTGGCCTGGCCCGGCTGCTCGCGGTCGGGCGCGCAGACGAACGGCTGACCGGCGAAGGCCAGGTCATGGGCACGCCGCATTACATGGCGCCGGAGCAGGTCGAGCATCCGCGGGAAGTCGATCATCGCGCGGACATTTTTTCCCTCGGCGTGGTGTTCTACGAACTGCTGACCGGCGAACTGCCGTTGGGCAAATTCCCGCCGCCGTCGCGCAAGGTCGAGATCGACGTGCGGCTGGACGACGTGGTGTTGCGGGCGCTCGAGAAAGAACCGGCGCGGCGTTACCAGCAGGCTGGCGAGGTCAAGACCGATGTCGAAACCATCGCCCGGACGGTGCCGCCGCCGCTGGCTGCGCCCGCGGTTTTCGGCCCTCGCCGGTGGTGGGCGCCGCTTGCGCTGGGCCTCTTTCTGCTCGGCACGCTGGGCACGTTGCTGCTGATGACGGTGTCGTACCGGCATGAGCTGGCGCTGATTTTCGGCGGGCTGGCGCTGGCGCTGGCGTTGGTCTTCGGCGGCTTAAGCTGGCAGGAGCGCCTCAGCAAAGGGGTGGTCCTGGCTACGGCTCTCCTCTTCATTGCCGGCGGGGTCACGGTGGCCATCCTTACCGGAGTCTTCGCGCTGCCTTCCGCCACGCAACGCCAGGCGCTGCTGCGGCAGCAAGCGGAGGAGCGCCAAAGCGCGAAAATCGCGGCGGACCTCGCACCTTCGCTACCCCAACTGAAATCCGGATCGCTCGAACAGCGTCGGGAGGCCGCCTTGCGGCTCCACAACGTCGGACCGCGCGCGCAATTTGCCGTCCCAAACTTGATCGCGGCGACGCGCGATGAGGACTGGCAGGTGCGCATGTTGGCTGCTGCGACGTTGGGTTACATTGGCGCGCCGGCCGGAACTCAAGCGGTCGCCGCGCTGCGCCGCGGGATTGGCGACACCGACCAGCGGGTGGCCTTCAACGCCGCGCTGGCCCTGACCAAGGTCGCGCCCAGCGATCCGGCCAGCATTCCGTTGCTGATGACCACGCTCGCAAACCGCCCGGCCAACGATCAATTTGGCCTCTGGGAAATCCAGCGCCGCGAAGCCGCCGAGGCGCTCGAAAAGCTGGGATTCCGCGACCTGCCCCCCATGCCCGCCGCGCCGGTTTCGCCCGAGACAACGGACTCCAACGCCGAGGTGCTGCCAAGCACGGAAGCTGATCTTCCGACTTCGCCGCCTGCCGCTTCGCCCGCGGAATTTGTCGCCCGGGCGCCGCCTGTGGTGATCGCCACCGTACCCGAAGCTGGCGCCTCCGGCGTGGATCCGGCGCTGGCGGAAATTCGGGTGACTTTCAGCGAGCCCATGCGCGCCGGGCAGTGGTCCTGGACCGCCGGCGGCGAGGCGAGTCTTCCGGAGACGACCGGGGAACCCAGTTACCGCGGCGACCGCCGCACTTGGGTGCTGCCCGTGAGACTCCAAGCCGGCCGGTGTTACGCCCTTTGGCTGAACCGCGAGAACTCCGCAAGTTTTGCGGACCAGGACGGCCAGCCTGCGGTTCCGTACCTGCTGGTGTTCCAGACCCGAAAGTGACTTTAGCGGACGGCCGGTCCTGACCGCAGGCGCGGCCCCGTGAACAAACGACAAACCGAAAGGAGAAACCCATGAAACGAATGATTGCCCTCGCACTCGCCGTGACGGCGGTCCTGCCTTTGAGACGCGCCGTGGCCGCCGAGATTTCCCTCGACTCCGCGCCGCCCGTGGTGGTGAAGACCACGCCCGTGGCCGGCGCCACCGACGTCGATGCCGGTCTGGCCGAAATCCAGGTCACTTACAGTAAGGCGATGCAGGATGGTAATTGGTCCTGGTGCACTTGGAGCCAGGAGAACTACCCCGAAACCACGGGCAAGCCGCGTTACCTCGCAGACGGCCGCACCTGCGTGCTGCCCGTGAAACTTCAACCCGGCAAGTTTTACGCGATCTGGCTGAACAGCGAGAAGTTCAAGAACTTCAAGGACGGCCAGGGCCGCGCGGCGGTGCCGTACTTGCTCACGTTCAGCACTGGGGGCGCGGCACAGTCCGCCGGCACGACGCCAGACGCGGTTTCCGCCAACGCCGCCGAGGTGCGGACTTACGAGGTCAACAAGGCGGTCGCGGAGTTTCCGGTCACGGAGGATTTGTCCACACCAGAAACAGCCTGTGTCGCTTGGCAGCGCGCGAACGCAAACAAGGACGCGCAGGCGATCAGCCGGCTGAGTTGGGTGCCGCTCGATCCTGCGGGCCAGGAAGCGTGGTATCGCAACGAGCAGACGCGCGACCCGGAAGGGCTGGCGGTCTATTTGAAGGCGGTCGCTGAATCGAAGATCGTGGCGGTCCAAATCTGGCGCGGCGAACTGGCCAACGTCGTCGCCTTCCTGCGGTTCCCGGAAGGCAAGGGACGCGCCCCTTACAGCGCGCGCTGTTTTGGCAGGATCGGCGGGGAGTGGAAGAATCTGGGCGAAGACCGCCTGCCGGACCTCGAATCAGCCAAGGCGAACTTCGAGCAGAAAACGGACGGCCTGTTTCTACAGTTCGCCGGGTTGAAGGCGCAGCTCGCTGCTGCCGCCGGCCGTCCAACCGCGGCAGCCGACTCGTACGAGTCGCTCCTCAACGCCGATCAGCGCCTAGTGTTGGACTGGTCCAACCGCCAGTTTCGCAGCTTTTTTGACGCGCGCACTTTCGAGGGTTGGTCGGCGAAAGAACGGAGCGACCTCGAAACGCGCCTCATCGACGCGCTCAAAGGGCCGCAGAACCGGGATTATTACCAGGCCATCAACACGCTCGCGGCGCTGCGTTCGCAGAAGGCGGTGCCTGCCCTGCTGGGCATCGCCGCGGATCGCCGCGAGAAGGACAACCGCGACCGCTGGATGGCCATCCGCGCCCTCGGCATCATCGGCGACAAATCGGTCGTGCCCGAGTTCGTCCACCTCGTCTATCACGCCAACGTCAACACGCGGTGGTGGGCGCAGATTTCGCTCGTCCGCCTGACCGGCCAGAACTTCGGCAAGGACTGGCAGGCCTGGGGCGCCTGGTGGAATGCGCAGAACGGTCAGCCCCCATTCCAGCCGGAAATAGTCCACTGGTACCGCGATCCGCAGTGGAGCGACCCGGCTCAACTCGAGAAGAATCTGGCCGAGAGCGACGAAAAATTCTTCGCGAGCTTGCGGCCCACCGCCGAAGCGAAAAGCCAGGAATGAAGGGCGGCCAGGCTCGCCGGCACCGCCTTTTGCCGGCGGCAAACGAACGTCGGTCGGGGTGCGCGCCACGGATTCTGAGCTGGCGCCGCCCCGGCCACGGCGCTTGGCTGGGGTGCCCAATCCCGCACTCGCCCAGACGCGGAAGGGCGCTCGACCGATTTGACTGCGACTTCTTCATCTCAGACCGCCGGAGGCTCCGGCGACGTTTTTGCCACGACGCACTGGACGGTGGTGCTGGCCGCCGGCCGGCTTGGCGCGCCCGCCGCCAATGTGGCGCTGGACGCGCTTTGCCGAGCCTACTGGTATCCGCTCTACGCGTACGTCCGCCATCGGGGCTTTTCGAAAGAGGATGCCGAGGATCTCGTGCAAGGCTTCTTTGCGCGGTTCCTGAAACGCAATTACCTCGCCGGCCTGAGCAGCGAGCGCGGCCGTTTCCGCGCCTTTCTGCTGGCGGCGCTGAAGCATTTCCTGGCCAACGAATGGGACCGCACTCAGCGCCAGAAACGTGGCGGCGGCGAGGTCCCGCTCGCGCTCGACTGGGCCGGCGCCGACACGCGTTACCGCATCGAACCGGCCGATCCGCTCAGCCCGGACAAGCTCTACGACCGCGCCTGGGCCACGGCGTTGCTCGAGCGTGTGATCGAGCGGTTGCGCGCGGAATCCGCAGCCGGCGGGCGGGCGGACTTCTTCGAGACGGTGAAGGAACTTCTCGCGCTGGGCAAGGCCGCGATTCCGTATGCCGAGGCGGCGGCCCGCACGGGCTTGAGCGAAGGCGCCGTGCGCGTGGCGGTGCATCGCCTGCGCCAGCGATACCGCGAACTGCTGCGCGAAGAGATCGCCCAAACGCTGGCCGACCCGGCGCAGGTGGAGGACGAACTGCAATCGCTGTTCGCGGCGTTTGGGTAAAGCGTGGGCGGACGTCATGTCTGCTGACGCCGCCTCACCGGAAAACCTTCGGCGGTTGCCGACCTTGTACGGATGGCGCGAGGGGGTTCATTGGTCCGTTGACGATGCCGCGCGCTTCAGGGAAGGTTTCTCCATGAAAACGTCGGCGTTTGAGCTTGCTTTGCATCATTGGCCTTATGGCTTGGAGCTTCAGCCGTCTCGCAACGGGCTGTTGCTGCGTCCCCGCCGCAAAGCCCGCGCGAACTGGGCCAAAGCTTTCCGCAAGCCGATGCGTTTTACCGACGAGCTCGCGGTTACTCGTGAGTTGACCAATGCGTTTGATCGCGAGGAATGGGAATGGTGATTGAGCGGTTTGACATCTTCCTGGTCAAACTCGACCCAACGGCAGGCGCGGAAACGCCAAGACCCGTCCGTGCGTCGTCGTTTCTCCCGACGAACTCAACCGCGCCGTCGCTACTGTCATCATTGCGCCGATGACCACTGTTCGTCGCGGCTGGCCCACCCGCGTGGGAATCGCCTTTCAAGGCAAGGCGGGCGAAATCGCGCTCGACCAAATCCGCGCCGTGGACAAAAGCGACTCGTCAAACGGCTCGGCAAGCTGACTCCCGAAACGGCGGTCTTGGTTCTGGACACGCTCGGCGAACTTTTTGCGCCGTGAAGGAAACGGAACGCTCAGCCTGACGCCGCGGCGAGGCGGGCTTTTTGCACCGCCCGAAGACAACCGCTGTTCGCGGCGTTCGAATGAATGCCGCCGCCACCGCGCGTGGCCGGCGATCAACTGGCTGCGGAGTCCGGTCCGAAACCGGAAGTTTCGCTGCCACGACTGTGATGGCGCAGCGTGGATCGCCATTGACGGCCCGTGTCGGCGGCGCCGAGTCTTCGCCTACGACGCTCATGAACACGATCGGTTTGACCCTCGGTGCTCTGTTCGGATTCGCGCTCGCCGCCACGGCCGGCGATCCGCAGTGGCAACACCTCTCCAGCAAGCGCGGCGACCTGCCGGTGCCGCCCGGCGGTTCGCAACAGCAGACCGGCGCGTTGATCGGGGACTTCGACGGCGACGGGGTGAACGATTTCATCCTGAGTTTCCGCCAAAAGCCGCCGGCGCTGGTCTGGTACCGCCGCACCGCGAACGGCTGGGAAACTTACGTGATCGACAAGGACTACCTGACCGTCGAGGCGGGTGGCGCGGCGTACGACATCGACGGCGATGGCGACCTCGACGTGGTTTTCGGCGGCGACTGGCAGAGCAACCAAGTCTGGTGGTGGGAAAACCCGGCGTCGCACTTCGACCAGGCCACGCCGTGGAAGCGGCACGTCATCAAAAAGGACGGCAAGACCCAGCACCACGACCAGACCTTCGGCGATTTCCTCGGCACCGGCAAGGCGCAGCTCGCGTTTTGGAACCAGCAGGCCAAGGCGCTGTTCCTCGCCGAAATTCCGGCGCATCCGCGGACTGCCGATGGTTGGCCCCTGACTGCGATCGTCTCCGGCACCAGCGCCGGCTCGACGCCGTACACGGAAGGCATGTCGGCGGGCGACATCGACGGCGATGGCAAGATCGATTTGCTCGCGTACAACGCCTGGTACAAGCACACCGGTGGAAAGGATTTCCAGGCGACCAAGATCGCGGACGTTGGCGGGCTGATCTTCGCGGGCCAGTTGGTCGAAGGCGGGTTGCCGGAGATCGTCATCTCGCCTGGCGACGGCAGCGGGCCGGTCAAGTGGTATGCCTGCCAGGGCGACCCGACCCGGACCGGTTCGTGGGTCGGCCACGATCTGATCGGCCGCGACGTGATCCACGGCCACAGCCTCCAACTCGGCGACATCAACGGCGATGGCCACCTGGACATCTTCGTCGCCGAGATGGCCAAGTGGCACGAACAACAACCCCAGCCTGACAACCCGAAAGCCACGGCGTGGATTTTTTACGGCGACGGCAAAGGCGACTTCCGCAAGACCGAATTGGTCGTGGGCGAAGGCTGGCACGAGGCCCGGCTGGCGGACTTGGACGGCGACGGCGGCCTCGACTTGCTGAACAAGCCGTACAACTGGGAAACGCCGCGCGTGGACGTGTGGCTCAACAACGGGACCGCAAAGCGCTGAGCGGCTACACGGCTACGGCCAGCCCGGGGCCGGAAGGAAGCCCAAACTCAGAAACTCAAAAAAGGGGTCTCCGTTTTCGGTTTTTTTGAGTTTCGGCTATGAACTTGGATG
>JAKCAB010000443.1 GCA_021839785.1 bacterium
CGCCGCATCCCGGGTCGGCAGTGGACGCAGCCGCGCACCGGTGGCCGCGCTGGCGATTTCGCTCGCCAGCAGAAAGCCGCCGTTGGCTTCGTAACCCACCACCCGCCGGCAACCGTCTGCGACCGCGGCCTGCATCGCTTCCACCACGTACGGCGAGCCGATCCGCGTCCGCTGCACGCACGGGAAATGGCCGGACTTCTCCAAGGCGGTGTTGCAACTCACCGGTGTGGCGATGGCATCGGCGCGCAGGTAGGCTGCGACGAGGATTCCCAGCACGTCGCCGCGTACCAAGGCGCCTCGCTCGTCCACCAGCAACGGCCGGTCGCCGTCGCCATCCGCCGACACCAACGCGTCGGCTCGGTGTGCGTGGACCCATTCCGCGAGCTGGTCCGCGTTCGCCACCGCCTCCGTATCGACCGGGATGAACTTCTCGGAACGCGCCAGCCGCACCACCTTCGCCCCCAGCCCTTCGAGGAACTGGCCTAGAATGTCCCGCGCCACGGATGAATGCTCGTAAAGGGCGATCCGTTTTCCGGCGAGGCAAAGCCGCGGAAAGAAATCCAGGTAGCGACGCAGGTAGGCGGCTTCGGCCTCCCCGTTCGCGGTGGGCAACTCCGGCGGGGCTTCGAGCCAGAAACTGCCGTCCGCGCCAAACACGCCCGTCACGCTTTCGTCGGTGGCGACTTGGGCCTTCAGCTCCGCGTAGCGCCGGGACAGTTCGGCCTCGTCGGCCTTGAGCACCTCGCCCCAAGGCAGGTTGAACTTGATGCCGTTGCGGTCGTCCGGGATGTGGCTGCCGGTGACCATGATGCTCGCCCGGCCATGCTCGAAAGCATGGAAGGCCAACGTCGGGGTGGGGATGAATCCGCCGTAATCGACCGTGGCACCCTCGTGCGCGATCCCCCAGGCCACCGCACGCAGAATCCGTGGGGTGCTGCTACGGAAATCGCCCGCGAGCGACACGGTCGCTGGCGCGCCACGCTCCCGCACATAGCGGACAAACGCGCGCGCGTACAACGCGCATTCCAAATCCGTCAATTCCGTGACCAAACCGCGGACGCCGCTGGTGCCAAAACCAAGTGCCATGATAAAGCAGGTTGGCGAAATCGTTCGGTGCCGCAGCCGGCCTTGTCAATACCAAGGCCGGCGTTGCCGGGACTCCGCGCATAAAAAACGGCATTGGCAGTCCCGCCCGAGGCGGGGTAGTTTCGACATCGAGATTCGTTGTTCAACCAATTAAGTTCACCCATGTCTGTAAACTTGACCGTTTTACTGGCGGCCTCGCTGACGCTCGGCGTGGCCACCGAACAAGCCTCGCTGGCCGCGGAGGCGAACCCCCTGAAGGTGCTCCTCGTCGCTGGCGGTTGCTGCCACGATTACGCAACGCAGAAGGACATTCTGAAGCGGGGCATCGAGGCGCGGGCCAATGCGGTGGTGGACATCGTGTACGTGGCCGACGGCAGCACCCGCCCGAAACTGCCGATCTACGGCCATCCCGATTACGCCAAGGGCTACGACGTCGTCATCCACGACGAATGTGCCGCCGATGTGAACGACCCCGCCGTGGTCCAAGGTGTTCTCCAGCCGCACCGGCAAGGCATCCCCGGCGTGAATCTCCACTGCGGGATGCACTGCTACCGCATCGGCAATCCGAACGATCCCGTCACGCCGGGCACGCCCCACGGGTTCTGGTTCGAGTACCTGGGCCTACAGTCCAGCGGCCACGGGGCACAGGCGCCCATCGCCATCCATTTTCTAGACTCCAACGACCCGATCACGAGAGGATTGGCGGATTGGACCACCATCAACGAGGAACTCTACAACAACGTTCACCTCTTCGAGGGCACGCACCCGCTGGCCCGGGGCAAACAGGGCCGGAGCGAAACCGTGGTCGCCTGGACGAACCTTTACCAAGGCAAGACGCGCGTGTTCAGCACGACCATCGGGCACAACAACCAAACGGTGGCAGACCCGCGCTACCTCGACCTCGTGACGCGCGGCCTGCTCTGGGCCTGTGGCAAGCTCGGTGAAGACGGAAAGCCGCAGCCGGGCTACGGCAAGTAAGCCGGGGCAAATCTGCCGGAACCTCCGCACAGAATCCGGGCTCGCGGAGCGACGCGCTCTCCGCTGAGTCGTCAGGCTCCACCCGATCCGCGCTACCATCCTCCAGGTTGTGACGAACACTATCGCTTTGTCCGCCGAGGGTGGGTTCAAGTCGGCGGCAATGCCGATTGGCTTGAAACGGGCTGCCTGTTAGCGTCTTCGCATGACGGTGCATTCCCAAGTTGGCGGGGCGAGGGGCGACCGAATCCACGGCGCGCCGGCTTCCAGCCGGCTTTGCGAGTACGGCACCGGTTCCGCGTTCCGCCACGCCCAAAGCCGGCTGGAAGCCGGCGCGCCGACAACTTCGAGATGCAATGTTCGCACGACTGTGACAACTAAGGCACCTGCTGGGCCACCCGGCTCGTCTCCCGCCTCGGCGACCGGCCGCACATATCGAAACCCAAGATGACGGATTCCGGTACACTCGTAATCCCCATGACCCTCGCCCAACTCAAATCCCAGGTTAAGTCCGGCGTCATCGATACGATCCTCGTCGCCTTTCCCGACCCGTTCGGCCGGTTGGTCGGGAAACGGTTCACCGCCGACTTCTTTCTCGACTCGGTCGTCAAGCACGGCACTCACGGCTGCAACTACCTGCTGACCGTGAACCTCGACATGGATCCGCTCGACGGCTTCAAGGTCGCCAACTGGGCCGCCGGTTTTGGCGACTTCGCCTTCCGCCCCGACCTGTCCACGTTGCGGGTGCTGCCCTGGCAACCCGGCGCCGCCTTGGTGATCTGCGACATCGCGCGCGGGGACGGTTCGCTCGTCGCCGAAGCCCCGCGTTCGGTGCTGCGCCGGCAACTGGACGGGATCGCGGCCCAGGGGATGACCTGCTTTTGCGCGAGCGAGCTGGAGTTCTACCTGTTCAACCAGACCTACCACGCGGCGTTCCAGAGCGGCTACCGCGACCTCCAGCCGTCCAGCGACTACCGCATCGATTACCACCTCATGCAACCCACGCGCGACGAGCCGCTCATGCGCGCCATCCGCAACGGCATGACCGCGGCGCGAGTGCCGGTCGAGAGCAGCAAGGGCGAGTGGAGCCGCGGCCAGCACGAGATCAACTTCACCTACGCCGAACCGTTGCCGATGGCCGACATGCACGCGCTCTTCAAGCAGGGCGTGAAGGAAATTGCCGAGCAGCACGGCAAGGCGATTTCGTTCATGGCGAAACTGGCGCCCAGCGAGGCGGGCAACTCGTGCCACCTCCACGTGAGCCTGTGGAGGGGCGGAATGCCGTTGTTTTGGGATGCCAAAACCCGTGGCGGCTCCAAGCTTTTTCGCCAATTCCTCGGCGGTTTGATGAAATATTCGTCGGAGTTGTGCCTGTTCTTTGCGCCGACGATCAACAGCTACAAACGCTTCCAGCCTGGAAGTTGGGCGCCGACCCGGATGGCGTGGGCCACTGACAATCGCACCACCGGATTTCGCATCGTCGGCCACGGAAACGGCTTCCGGATCGAGAACCGCATGCCGGGCGCGGACGCGAATCCATATCTCGCTTTCGCCGCGATGCTGGCCGCCGGCATGGCTGGGGTGAACGAAGGGCTGGATTGCGGCGATCAATACGCCGGCAACGCCTACGTGGATCCCAAGCTGACCCGCCTGCCGAGCAGCCTGCGCGACGCCACCGACCTCATCGACAAATCGAAGCTGGCCCGCGCCGCTTTCGGCGACGACGTGGTGGACTTTTACGTCCGCCACGCACGGATCGAGCATCAGTCCTTCAGCGAGGCCGTGACCGACTGGGAAAGACAGCGGTATTTCGAGCGGATTTGAGGCGCCGGCGAACAGTGCTGTCGCAATAGTTGACAATACTTGGCGGTATCTTAGCGTGGCCAGCATGAAGATGACGACGATGAACGTCTCGCTGACCCCGGAGCAGTCCGAGTATGTGCGGCGGAACGTCGAACGTGACTTCGGCAACGCCAGCGAGTTCTTCCGGGAATTGATCCGGGAACGCATGCGCCGGGAGATCGAGGCCGATCTGGCCGTGCTGAATGCCACCAACCAGTTCGCGCCTGCGGGACCCAGCGCAGCAGAGCTTGACCAGGTGCTCGCGGTGCAGCGACAGGTGCGCAAGGATTTCAAGCGTGCGGGTCGTCTTTGACGCCAACGTCGTTGTGGCCGGCGTCTGCTGGCAGGGAGAGGGGTGGCTGTGCCTGCTCAAGATGGCCCGACGACAGGTGTTCGCTTACGGCACGGAGTTCACTTTGGCAGAGACGCGTGAAACCACCGTGCGCGTGATTCGCGAACAGGCGCCGGCTCACAACGCCACTGCGCGGCTTGCCTGGTATCTCGACCGGGTGCGACGGGTGGACCCGGCACCGCTGGGCAAACAACGGAGTCGCGATGCCCACGATGATCCTTACCTGGCGGCGGCGCTGGCGGCGCACGCTGCCGTCGTGGTAACCTACGATCGGGATTTGTTGGTCCTCGAAAAGCCATTCGGAGTCCGCATTCTTCGCCCGGCAGATTTTTTGCGACTCGTTTAGAGACCTACAGACGCTCAGCGACGCTGTGACCGATTGGGAAAGGCAGCGGTATTTCGAGCGGATTTGAACGAGGTGAACTCGCCTCGTTCGCGGCGGCATCCGCCAGTTCTCAGCCGCAGTCAACCGCGGTTTGCGGCGCGCTGGGCGTAAAGCCGGCGGAAATTGGCGCGCGCCGGAATCTGCTGCGCCGAGAGCCGTTCGCTTTCGAGCCAGCACCGGGCAAAGGCTGGATTCGGCACTGGGTTTCTCCCGAAGAGCCATTCCAGAAATGCCGGTTCAACTTTGCCGGCGGGGAGGATCGGGAACAGCGGCGCGGTGAAGATGTCCTGGCCGGGCGCCAGTCCCGCGGCAGCGGCGTCGATACCCCGCGCGCGGAACCAATCCGCTGCCGGCTTTCCCCGCCACAACGTGCCAGGCGCGTCCACGGCGCCGCGGAACGCGTCGTCGATGCCGCAATAGCGCAGGCAGTAATCCGTCTCGCCGACCGGCGTGAAGTCCAGGCACACGCCAGGTTCGAGCCGCAATTGCCAGTCGTTCGCCGGCACCCCCACCAAGACGTGGTCATGCGCCAGATGCCAGGAGCGCGGGATGGTGCTGTTCTCCGCCCAAAGCGTGCGGTTTTGGTCGGGGTCGAGCGCGGCTTCGAAGCGGCAGTTCTGAACGTATTGGTCCACGATCCGCTCCGGCGCACCGCCTGTTTCGTGCGCCCTGGCAAGCTCCAGTCTTCGCAGCGCCGAAACGGATTCCACGATCTGCCGGCCGGTGCCGAAATGGTGGAACTCCGGTTGCGGCAACCGCACCACTGCGGACGTGAGCGCGCCGATCTCGACGTCCGGCATCGCGGGCGCACTACCCAGCGAGAGGCCGAATTGGTCGTATAACTCGTACCGTTTCGCCAGCCCACCAGCGAACTCGGCGCGGGCGGCATTCCAGGCGCAACACCGGAGCAGCACGTCCACCGCCCGCGCGCTGAGCACCCACAGGCCGGTGTCCACCAGATAGTCATAGTCGGCGGCGAGCTCGCGGATGCGGCCCGGCGGAGGCTTTTGCAGAAAGAACGCGAGTTCGGCCGGGCTGGCATGTGGCGTGAAGAAGACACCATGCCGCGCGGCCCTTTCCGGCGGGACGGACATGCCGAAGCCGAGCACATCCACGTCCGGTAGCGGCGGGAGAGGCTCGCCGAACCGGAGCAGCGTGTCGCCGCTGGCGATCATGACCGCGGCGCGCGGCGGTGCCTGGCGGAGCACGCGCTCGCAGAACGGCAGTTGCAGGTCGAGCAAGGTGCACGGAACTGGCGGCCCGCTTGAATTGGCCAGCGACGGCACGGGCATCAACGGTTTGCCCACCGCCGCGTAAGCCGGCAAACGACGGCTCTCACCCGCGCCGTGAATGATCAATTTGCGGCTGGCCCGCAGCCAGTCGGCGAAATCCGCTCCCCCGCCGGTGGCCCGCCAGGCTGCCACGAGCAGATGCGCGGTGCCACCGCCGGAGCCGAGTTTCTGGCCCGGCGGGTCGCCGGCCGCGAACCACTGCGGACGCGGGCGCTGCTCTAGTTCCTCGAACAGCACCGCCATCGCGGGCGGCAGCGAAACCAGGCGTTGGTTGGCGGACGGCGGCCGTTGCATAGACGCGGGCAATTCTTTGGGAACCAGGAGGGCGTGTCGAGCCGGGGCAGAAGCCAGAAGCCAAGGCTGCAGAAGCGTTGTCCTGCCCAAGCCAGCTAGGGCGGGCTGCCCCCCTCCCGCCGGGAACCACGGCTGATTCGACGGCGCAGATGTTCCTTTCGGTGGGGCAAGACTCCGTCGCGCCCTGCGATCTCAGCCACCGAAGCCCGGATTTTGAATGAGGAACGCAGGAAAGCCGGAAGGCCCAGCCCGCGGTTCCTGAATTCCTGCGTTCCTCATTGGACCTCGGCGTCTCCGCGACTCCGTGGCAGTTCCAAGGTGGGGCGAGACTCCG
>JAKCAB010000547.1 GCA_021839785.1 bacterium
CGATCGCACCGGAGGAATGCCTACGCCGGATGAAGGCTTCGCGCATCTTGGCGGTGCGCGACCAAAACGCCGGCCCGGCGGAACCGCAGCTTGGCATCCCAATGGACTGGGTCTCGTTCGCCGAGGTGAACGATGCGTGGAAGGCGGCCGACAAGGACGAGTCGCGCGCGGTGGCGGATCGCTGGCAGAAGAACGCCACGCTGGTCGAAGGCGTGTCCCGCGAGACGCTCGAAACCTCCGCCGCCATGTACCTGGGCATGAAGGCGGTGCTCAAGAAGCACGAGGCGAATGCCATCACGGTGAACTGCCTCGGCGGCTTTTACGGCGGCCACATTCACGCCTACCCGTGCCTCGGTTTCCATGAGTTGCTC
Organism: bacterium; assembly: GCA_021839785.1. Next base: position 372 of record JAKCAB010000547.1, read on the forward strand.
AACGAGGGCCTCATTGGGGCCTGCGAGTGCGACGTCGCCTCCACCTCCACGATGGTGGCCATGACTCACTTGACCCAAGGCCGGCCGGGCTACATCTCCGATCCCGTGGTGGACACCGCCAAGCGCCAGATCATCTACGCCCACTGCGTGGCGCATAACCGGGCGTTCGGTCCGGAAGGCCCGACCAACCCGTATCAGATCCTCACTCACTCGGAAGACCGGCAAGGCGCCTCGGTGCGGTCCGTGTTGCCGCTCGGCTACCTGACCACGACGCTCAAATTCGACCAGGGCCGCAAACAAGTCGTGTTCCACCGCGGCAAGGCCGTGGCAAACGATCCCGACGACCGCGCTTGCCGGACCAAACTCTGCGCCGAACCGCTCGGTGACATCGAGAAACTCTTCACCGAATGGGACCAGTGGGGCTGGCACCGGGTCACCTACTACGGCGATCTCAAGGAGCCGGTCTTCGCCCTGGCGGACGCGCTCGGGTACAAAGTCGTCGAGGAAACCTGAGCGGCTGAGTTGCTCCGACACGGGCCAGGCAACAGGCTGCTTCGCGGCGTGGTGAACCGGCGAGTTCGGGCACTCCCATCGCCGGCGAGAGTGATTACCGTTCGCACCCGCTCCTGCGACGTGGCCTACGCAATCATGCAGAGCCAGGCGAGGCGAGGATTGGCTTTTCATATTAAACCGGCACGATGGCTTGACCCTCGTTCAGCCGCCAGGCTATAAGCGCCGCGCAATATGCCAAACGCCAAACGTCGCTCTCCGATCCGGTCCTCCAAGAATAACTCGTCCTCCACCAGCCCCACCGGCGAAATCTTCCCGTTGCCGACGCCGGAGGATTACCGGAAGGAGTTCCTGCGCCTCAAGAAGCTCGCTGACCAGAACCGCAAGGCCGGCCGCGAAATTGTCGTGGTGGTCGGGCTCGGGTTCGTCGGCGCCGTGATGGCCGCCGTCGTGGCCGACGCGAAGGACAAGCAGACCGGCCGGCCCAACAAATTCGTCATCGGCATGCAGCGGCCCAGCGGGCGGAGTTTCTGGAAGATTCCGCTGCTCAACCGCGGCGAATCTCCCATCAAGGCCGAAGATCCCGAGGTGGACCTCTTGATCGGCCGGTGCGTGAAGGAGACCAAGACGCTCGTGGCCACCTACACGGAGGAAGCGCTGAAACTGGCCGACGTGGTCGTGGTGGACGTGCAATGCGATTACCTCAAGGAATCGCTGGGCAACGTCCGCACCGGCGCCGCTGACATGGCCGCGCTGGAAGCCTCGATGGGCACCATCGCCGAAAACATCCCCGCCGAGGCGCTCGTCTTGATCGAAACCACGGTCGCTCCCGGCACCACCGAACAGGTGGCCTACCCGATCATGAAAAAGGTCTTCGAGCGGCGCGGCATCGCCACCGACCCGCTGCTCGCCCACAGCTACGAGCGCGTCATGCCCGGTAGGAATTACGTCGCTTCGATCCGCGATTTCTGGCGCGTGTGCAGCGGCATCAACGACGCCGCTCGCGCCAAAGTCACGAAGTTCCTGACCGAGGTGCTCAACACGGAGAAGTTCCCGCTCACGGTGCTCGACCGGCCCATCGAATCGGAAACCGCCAAGATCGTGGAGAACAGCTACCGGGCCACGCTCCTCGCCTTCATGGACGAATGGTCGCTGTTCGCCGAGCGCAACGGCGTGGACCTGAAGAAAGTCATCGACGCCATCAAGCTGCGGCCCACCCACTCGAACATCATGTTCCCCGGCCCGGGCATCGGCGGCTATTGCCTGCCCAAGGATGGCGGCCTGGGCATGTGGGCCTACAAACACATCTTCGGGTGGGAGGACGACATCTTCCGCATCACCCCCACGGCCATCGACGTGAACGACACCCGCGCGCTGCACGCGCCCCAACTCGTCCGCGACGCCTTGCGCAACCTGGGCAAGCCGCTGGCCGCGGCCGAAGTGCTGGTCTGCGGCGCCTCCTACCGCGAGGACGTGGGCGACACCCGCTACAGCGGTTCGGAAGTCATGGTGCGCAAGCTCGCCGAAATGGGCGCCGACGTGAAAGTCCACGACCCGTATGTCAAACACTGGTGGGAGTTCGAGGCCCAGGACTCCTACCCCGCCACCGGCTACAGCCTGGCGCGGTTCTTCACCCGCCAGCAAGGACTCAAAAGCCTGCGCGTCGAACCGGATCTCGAACCGGCGCTCAAAGGCGTGGACGCGGTCGTGCTGGCCGTCCGCCACGAGCAGTACCTCAAGCTCCAGCCCGACGAAGTGTTCGCCGCGGTGGGCCGTCCGTTCGCCGTCGTGGACTGCTTCTGCATCCTGAACGACGCCCAGATTCGCCGCTACCTCGAGCTGGGCTGCGAAGTCAAGGGCATGGGCCGCGGCCACATCCGCCGCATCAAAGAGAGCCTGGGCTGACCGGGTGCGCCGGCCGCCAAACCGGCACTCCGTTTTCATCGCGACTCCTCCGTACCGGGGATGCTCTCATCCCATCCCGATGGGCATTGCCCTCGACCAAATCGTCCCTTGGGGCCGGTCGCGCCGGGAGTACGGACTCATGTTCAGTCTCACGGCGGCGGACTTGTCCCGCGGCGTGCTCGACTGCGGCGGTGGACCGGCCAGCTTCATCGCCGAGGTATCGGCCGCAGGTGTCCACGCGGTGGCCGTCGATCCAATCTACGCCTTTTCCGGCGCCGAAATTCGCGCGCGCTTCGAAGCGGTCGTCGGGCCGATGCTCACCCAGGTTCGGGCCACCCCGGACGACTGGACTTGGGCTTACCATTGCAACCCGGAGGACCTGGCCGCCAATCGCCGCGCTGCTTTGGAACGGTTTCTGGCCGACTACGACGCCGGCTTGCGCGAACGCCGTTACCAGGTGGGCGAACTGCCCGAACTGCCTTTCGCTTCAAATGCTTTCGGACTCGCGGTTTGTTCGCACCTGCTGTTCCTTTACTCCGACCTCTTGTCCGAGTCGTTTCACGTCCGGTCTGTGAAAGAACTCTGCCGGGTCGCGCGCGAGGTGCGTCTGTTTCCGCTGCTGACGCTGGCCGGCCAACCATCGCCACACCTGGCGGCGGTGCGGTCCAGCCTTGCCGCGGAGGGCTGGGCCAGTGAAGTCGTTCGCGTGCCGTACGAACTTCAGCGTGGCGGCAACGAAATGCTGCGCTGCTTTCGCGCCTGAGCAGGTTGGGACAATTGCGGCGGCTGGGCGTTCGCGCTGCCGGTCTTTCAGGCGAGGGTTTGCCTTCGCCGATGCTTCGTTTTGGCGGGACAAGTCAGGCGGCATGACAAAGGCCGACAGTCTCACTCAACCGCGCGGGGCGAAAGCGCTTCAATGCGCGCCTGGGTGGCGACCGCGGAGGCACGCACCTGCGGCGAATCGGAGACCGCCAGCGCCCGCAACGCAGGCAGGGCGTTCGTGACGTGGTCGGTCCAATCGCTGGTGCTGGCCAGTGCCTCCACCGCGGCCAGCCGGACGGACTCGTCCGGATCCTGGAGCGTGCCAACGATGGCCGCGACGGCTTGGCGACTCCAAACCGTCGGCCCCGCCAACACCTGCGCCGCGCCCGCCCGAATGGCAGGATCGGGGTTCTTGAGGAGCGCGATGACCTCCTTCAAGAGCGAGTAATCCGCCGCTGCGACCCGTTTCAAGACCGTAACACTGGCTTCACGCGTCTCCGGCTGTGGACTTTGCAGCAGCGACGCCAGGGCGGGAACCACACTCGGCCCGAAGCTGGTCAACATCTGTGTGAAGTGTTCCCGACGGGAAAGTGGAAGTCCAGGCAACAAAGCCACCAAGTCTTGTGCGGCACGGGATTTTGTCGATTCGGAGAGGGTCGTGGTGGCGAGTTCGGCGAGCGCTATGCAGACGCAGTGATGAGCGAGTTCGTTCTTGGTCTGGAGTGCAGCCATCAGACTCGGCAGAGCCGGAGAGCCGATGCGGAGCAGGGCAGCCACCGCGGGTTGGAGAACTCCCCTCTGCGGGTCGTCGATGGCGCGCGCTAGAGCAGGAATTGAGCGCTCCGCTGCCGGACCAAGCGTACCGAGCGCCCGGGCGGCTTGCTCCCGGCGTACTGTGGCCTCGCCCGCCCGTGTCAATCGCAACGAAAGGTTCCAGAGTCGAGGAGGTAAAAACCCTCGTGAAGCCAACGCCATGCGGCCCAAGATTGAGTCGCGCGTCCGCAGATAGGCAACCAACGTCGGCACGGCGTTTGTGCCCATCGCGATGATGGCCCGATCTCGGGCGTGTATCCAATTACGCTCGGCCATCCATGAAGATAGCGACCGGCCTTGATAGCTCGGTTCGGAGGGCCAGCGCGGGCGGTCTTGCACGACCAAGACGAGCAGAATCGCCAGCACCGCGGCCGCGCCCAGCGCGAACCAGCGGAGACGGCTTCTCCGTGGGGCCTTGGGTTCAACCTGCATGGTCACACTTTCATCGGTAAGGAGACAGCGCGCAAAGCGATTCGCTCAATCGCCGCCTTCAATCGCGGCGGCAGAAGCGGCGGCGGGGCCGCGGATGCGTTCCAGCGCGTCGCGGGCCGCCGATCGCGCGTGGCCGACCACCACGTCTTGAATCGTCGCGATTTGGGCCAGCCGCGTCAGTTCAGGCACCGCCGCCGCCGCACCGGGACCGATGGCGGCGAGGGCGTTGGCGGCGGTCAATTGCTCCTCCGGATCCTCGGCGCGGAGCATCTTGACGAGTCCCGGCACGGCCGGCGCGCCGGCGGCGCCCAGGCCAGTCAACGCCACCGCGGCGTTCACGCGCACGTCCGAGTCCGCGTTGGTGAGCAGCGGCACCAGGCCCGGCACCGCCGCGGGCCCCAGCTTGCCCAGCGCCAACGCGGCCATGCTCGGCGTGCGCGAAGGGCGATGACTCTGGTCGGTCTCCAGCATGATCAGCAGACGCGGGATCGCGGCGCTCGCCGCCGGACCCATTTCGCCCAGCGTGGACGCGGCCTCCCACCGGCATTCCGGTGTGTCCAGCAATTCGCACAGCACCGCGACCGTGGTGTTTGTCTCCACCCCAAGCTGGCGCAACGCCCGCGCGGCTTCCAGGCGTTCGGCCGGCCGGTCGGATTTCGCCAGCACGAGCAAAGCGGGCGCCGCCGCGCGCGCCGCCGGTCCCAAGGCGGCCACTGCCTTGGCAGCAAAACACCGCTCCGTCGCGATCGGTGAACCCAGGCGCGCGGCCACCGCGGTCACGACGCGCGAATTGTCCCGGCCCACCGCCGGCAGCGCCCGCAGCGCGCTCTCGCGTTGGTGGACGTCGGGGTGGCTGAGCAACCCAAGCAAGGGCGGAACCAAGTTGGTCAACGCGGGACCGAACGCCTTGTCCGCATCATCACTGAGCAGGCTGGCCACGCCGTTGAGCGTGCGCGAATCAGGATCAGCGAGCACGGCCGCCAAGGCTGGGATGGCAGGCGGGCCGAGGCCGCGCAAGGCTTGGGCCGCCGGTTCGATCCAGATTCGCCGGGCCAGCGCGGGCGCGGCCGGCGTCGCCTGCGGGCCAAGGCGCGCGAGTTCGCCGGCCGCCGCGGCAGCCAGGTCATCGGCGCGGATGGGAGTCACGCTTTGCGGCCAGAAGCGTCGCCGCAGCCGCCACCACAGTTCGCGGAGGCGGCTGTCCTCGGCCTGCAACGCGCGCGTCAGTTCGGGCACCGCCTCGGGTCCGATGTTACGGAGCGCCGCCTCGGCCGGCAGGCGCACGCGGTAATCGTCGTTGGCCAGCGCAGTCAGCCAGTACCGCAACGACCGCCCGTGGTAGCGCGGGCCGGGATCGGGCCACCAAGCGGCAGCCAGGCCGGCGACAACCACCAGTGCCGTCGCGCCTGCCAGAACCGTTTTACGGGAAAGCCGCTTCACAAGACCGCCGCCAAATTAACGTCGATTGCCGGCCAGGGACAGCGGCAAGCGAGCGAACGGGGCGCCGGGCGGGAGTTCCGAAATTGAAGGGGCGCAGCGCGGTTGTTGGCGCGCGACCGTCTCGGTCGCCGCCGCTGAGGTTTCGCCGGCGGCGAGATTCACGGAACTCGATTCGCCTGACGCTCAGCAACGCTCGCGGCTTCTAGGTTTGGCGGCGCGGCGCGGGTTGGACACCCGCGCTCCTGCCGCTCAGTGCCACGTTTTCGCCTATGGCAATTTTTGTCGCAATTGCGACATTTTTTGTACCATGCGGCACCGACGCTTCC
>JAKCAB010000092.1 GCA_021839785.1 bacterium
GGCGTGCGGCGTCTGCCGATCATCGCCCTCACCGCCAATGCGCTGGCCGCGGACGTTCAAGCCTGCCTGGACGCGGGGATGGACGATTACGTGGCCAAGCCCATCGATCGCGCGCACCTGTTCGCCGTCCTGCGCAAATGGCTGCCCAGACTCGCCCCGGAACCACCGGGCACGCCCGCGGCGGTGCCGATTGCTCCCGACGAGCCCGAGACAGCCGCTGCGCCGGCCGAACCCGCGCCCAGCGAAACGCCGGCCGAGGTCGTCGAGCCCGCGCTCGCTGCGGCGGCCGAGTCGGACGCGCCCGCGCCTGAGCCGGCCCCGGCCGCCGAAACGGAAGTTTCGGAACCCGCTTCGAACGCTGCCGTCGAAACCGCGCCCGGCGTTTCACCCTCACCAACCGCCGAGCCGGCTTCACCGCCGGCAGAACCGGCCGCGCCAACCCCGGCGCCGGAACCGACCGCGTCCGGATCGTCGTCTGCACCCAAGCCAGCGCGCAAACCGCGCGGCTCCGGCAATCACCGTCAGCCGAAACCACCCGGCGGCCCCGAACAACAATTCCTGTTTGCTCCCCCCGCGCCGCTGTCAACCGAAACCGCCGGCGACAGCAACCTGCCCCGCATCGAAGGCGTGGACGTGGCGGATGCGTTGCGGCGTCTCGGCCTGCCAGTGGCAAGCTTTCTCACCATGTTGGGACGCTTCCCGGCCGGCGCGCGGCGCGAGTTGAACGACTTGCGCGAGGCGCTCGAACAAGGCGACGCCGAGGCCGCGCGCCGGCACGCGCACTCGCTGGCCGGCGCTGCGGGCAACCTCTCGGTCGAGACCGTGCGCCGCCTCGCCAAGACGCTCGAACTCGCCATCAAATCCCAGACCGGCAACTACGAAACGCTTTACGCCGAACTGGCCGGGGAAGCGGCGCGCGTCCTGGCGGGCCTCGAGCGAATCGTCGCCAACGCCGCGCGCCAGCGGGAACCAGTCGTCGAACCGCCGCCGGCGGCACCTCCGGGCGCAAAGGCGCAGCCCGCGGTGGACGCGGCGTCGGTGGCACTTTTCCTCGAAGAGCTGGCGGCACAGTTGGAAGGTGGCGATCCTGACGCCGCCGACCGGTTGCTGGCCGAGCTGGCGAAGACCGGCTTGCCGGCCGCCGCGCCTGACGAGTTCGCAAGTCTCAGACAACTCGTGGCCGACTTCGACTTCGCGGCCGCGGCCGCCCTGGCGCGGGACCTGGCGAAGCGCGTGGCCTAGCCGAGTCCCGCTTCCACGCAGTTGTCACCGACCGGAACGGCGCCCGAATGCCGGGCGGCGCCGGCTCACCGGCGGGTTCCTTGACGCTCGTGGGGGTGTCCGCTAGCTTGGCCACAGCATTGGTGCATTTACCATGAACAGCCCTGGCAGTTTTCTAATTCCGATGGTGGTCGAGCAGACGGGTCGCGGCGAACGCGGCTACGACATCTATTCGCGTCTGCTCGTGGACCGCATCGTCTTCCTGGGCACGCCCGTGGATGACATGGTGGCGAACGTCATCATCGCCCAGCTCCTGTTCCTGCAGATGAACGATCCCAAGAAGGACATTCACCTGTACATCAACTCGCCGGGCGGCAGCGTGTCCGCCGGCCTGGCCATTTACGACACGATCCAGTTTCTCACCTGCGACGTGAACACTTACTGCGTCGGCATGGCGGCGAGCATGGGGGCGTTCCTCCTGGCGGCGGGCACCAAGGGCAAACGGTACGCGCTGCCGAACTCGGACATCATGATCCATCAGGTTTCCGGCGGCGCGCAAGGCACCGCCAGCGACGTGGAGCGCTCGGTCGAGCACATGTTCAAATTGAAGAAGCGCCTGAACCAACTGCTCGCCCACCACACCGGCAAGACCGAGGTGGAGGTGGACCGCGACGCGGACCGCGATTATTGGATGAGCGCCGAGGAGGCCAAGGCCTATGGCTTGGTCGATGAGGTCGTGAAGTCCCGGAAGGAAATTCCGTCGCTGGTCAGCACGGACGGACGGACGACTCCGGCCTGAACCTCGCAGGTGCTGGTTTTCCTTCGCCCACGCCATGTCCCGTCCCACGCAAGTCACCTTGTGCAGCTTCTGCGGCAAGTCGCACGCCGAGGTGAAGAAGCTCATCCAGGGGCCGGGCGTCTATATCTGCGATACTTGCGTGGTGCTTTGCAAGGCGGTGCTCGACAAGGAGGCCCGCAACGAAGCGCAACGGCGCGCCTTGCGCGTGAACCTGCCCCGGCCGGCCGAGATCAAGGCCCTCCTCGACCAGTATTGCATCGGACAGGACGCGGCGAAGCGCACGCTCGCGGTGGCCGTGCACAATCATTACAAGCGCATCCAGACTGAAATCGGCGTCGCGCCGCGAGTGGTTTGCGAACAGCACGCCGAGGTCGAGCTGGAGAAAAGCAACATTCTGCTGATCGGCCCGACCGGCTCGGGCAAGACGCTCCTGGCGCGGTCGCTGGCCAAGGCGCTGGACGTGCCGTTCGCCATCGCCGACGCCACGACGCTCACCGAGGCCGGTTACGTGGGCGAAGACGTCGAGAACATCGTGTTGCGCCTGCTGCAAAACGCGGACTACGACGTCAAACGCGCCCAGGTGGGCATCGTCTATATCGACGAGATCGACAAGATCGCGCGCAAGACCGAGAACGTCTCCATCACCCGCGACGTTTCCGGCGAAGGCGTCCAGCAGGGCCTGCTCAAGATTCTGGAAGGCACGGTCTGCAATGTGCCGCCTCAAGGCGGTCGCAAACACCCCCAGCAGGAATACGTGCGGGTGGACACCACGAACATCCTGTTCATCTGCGGCGGTGCGTTCGTCGGCCTCGAGAAAACGATCCACCGCCGGCTGGGCAACCGGGTGATGGGCTTTGGCGCCGCGAACCAGGCGGCGCTGACCGCCGCCCTTGGCAGCCGCGAGGTGTTGAGGAAGGTCGAGCCGGAAGACCTGCTCAGCTTCGGCTTCATTCCCGAGTTCATCGGCCGCCTGCCGGTGGTCAGCGTGCTGGACGAACTGACCACCGACCAGTTGGTGCAAATCCTCCTCGAACCCAAGAACGCGCTGGTCAAACAGTATGGCAAGCTGATGGCCATGGAGGGCGTGGAATTGGAGTTCACACCGGACAGTCTCCGCGAACTGGCCGAGCAGGCCCTGCACAAAGGCACCGGCGCCCGCGCGCTCCGCGGCTTGATCGAACGCTTGATGACCGACGTGATGTACGAGGTGCCCGGCGCCAGCGACATTTCACACATCACGATCATCGGCGCGGTCGTGCGGGGCGAAACCACGCCGTTGGTGCGCCGCAAGCCGGCCCAGGCCGCCGCCTGACGCCGCCGCGGAGGCCGATTCACTTCGGGTCGATCCGGTACTTCCGCGAGGTGTACAGGTCATCGGCCACCTGGAAAATCGCGGTCGCGTTCCGTTCCAGTTCTTCTTCCCGCGCCGTGAGGGTGGTGAGCGGCGCCAGGTCCACCCGCTTGGGGTCGCCGGCGTAGAACTCGACGTGCTTTTGGAGTCCCAGAACGACCAGCCGCTCGTTCGAGTAGAGCCCGATGTCACGGTTGTGGTTGATCCAAACGTACCCCGGCGAGTCCGGGGTTTTCAGGAGGTCGCGTCCGAAGAACAGGCTTTCGTACGGGCGCCCGATCAATCCCAGGGTGGTCGGCGGCACGTCCAGCGAGCATCCAAGCGTCCCAAGCTGAGCCGGCGCCTTCACCACCGCCGGGCCGGTGATGATCACCGGGATTTCGTACGAGTGGATGGGGATGGTCTGGCTGCCGTAAACGCGCGCGCCGTGGTCCGCCACCACCACGAAAACCGTGTTGGTCCAAAAGGTTTCCTGCCGCGCCGCCTTGAAGAACTGGCCAAGCGCATAGTCCGAGTACTTCACCGCGTGCTCGCGCCGGCGGATCTCCGGGTCTTCTGGGATGCGGCCTTTCGGGTAGGTGTACGGCTTGTGATTCGACACCGAGAGGCAGGTGGCGAAGAACGGTTTGCCGCTCTTGGCCATTTCCCGGCACTCGACGATGGTCCGCGCGTACAGGTCTTCGTCGCACACGCCCCAGATGGTGGCGAAGGTCGGGTGGTCGAAATGCTTCTCCTCGATAAACCGGTCGTAGCCGTTCGCGAGCGTGAAGCGCCGCATCCCGTCGAAGAGCCCGCGTCCGCCGTAAATGAACATGGTCTCGTAACCGTCCCGTTTGAGGACGCGGGCGATCGTCTCGACGTTGTCCGACAGGTCGCGGGCGACGATCGAGTCGCCGGGCAACGGCGGGAAGGACGACAACACGCCTTCCATGCCGCGAATGGTGCGGTTGCCGGAGGCGTAGATGTTCGTGAACAGCAGGCTCTCGTTCAACGCCAGCCGGTCCATCTCCGGCGTGAGCGATTCGCCGGGCCGGCCCAAACAGCCGAAGAATTCCGATCCCAGACTTTCTTCGAGGAGGATGACCACGTTGAGCTTCGGCCTGGCGGCGTCGCCGGCCACGCGGCGCAGCGTGGAATCGCCGCCCGCCACAAACTCGGTTCCCGGCTCGGTTAAAATCCGCCGGGTGCGCTGGTAGGCTTCATCCCGGGGGATGGTCCGGTAAAACGCGGCGTAATCAAGGTGCCGGGTGAAGAAGGCGCCCACGAACGACAGCGGACCGTTGTTGGCGATCTCGTTCAGTTCCCGGTCGGTGCTGGCCTCCGGCGCGCGCAAATGGACCGTCTGCGACAATCCCAAGCAGAGCAACGCCGCGCCCGCGAACCACGCCAGCCGGGTCGGCAGCGGGATCCACACCTGCCACATCGGGCGGAACAACCGCCTCGCGACCACCACCCAGACGCCTCCCAGCACCGCGCAAGCCGCGACGATCCACACCACCGGATAGGAGTCCCAAATGTTGATGAAGACCTCGTCCGGATACAGCAGGTAATCCACCGCCACGGTGTTGAACCGCGAATGGAATTCGTCGAAGAAGAAATACTCCACCGCCAGCAGAAAAACCTGCGCCGCCCAGAAGACCAGCATGATTCCCCAGAACGTCCCGCGGTGCCAGCGCCGGCCGAACCATTTTTGCGGACAAATCAGAAACCACCCCAGCAACGGCAGGCTGTACGCCACGGCGACCAGAAAATCGCGGTGCAGTCCGTGGGCGAAGGCCCGCAGGAACTCGCCGGCCGAGAACGGCGGGTGAACGCGCAGGCTCAACAACAAACCCACCCGCAACACGCCCCAAAAGACGAGCAGTGTTCCGGTCCAACAGACGGCGAAGCCATACCGCGATCGACGCCACCAAGCCAGCGGTACCTGGTCGGTTGCTGCGGGCGTGCGACCGAGGTTCAAGTCGGGAGAATCGTTCACGAAAACGAAGTGGGGCGGTTGGAAAAACGGCGCGTCAGGAGCGAATGCCCCCGGCCGCCTGGGCCAGGTTCAGGTCGCTGGTCAACCGCCCGCCCAAGGCGCGCGACCGGTGGGCCAGGGTGCGGCTGATCGCCAAGAGGAACGGCGTGGCCAGAGCCGGCGCTTCCCGGATGATCTGGGCGAAGGCCTTCGCCGGCAGCCGCAGCAACTTGCTGTCCTCGTTGGCCACGATGTCGCTCGCCCGTTCGCCTTCGATCAACAGCGCCAGTTCGCCGAACGATTCGCCGACGCCCAGCGTAAACAAGGTGGTTTCGCCGCCGCTCTTTACTTCGCGGGCGCGGACCTCGCCTTCGAGGACCGAGTACATGGCGTCGCCGGCGTCGCCTTTGTGGAACAGCACGGTGAACTTCCGCACCTCGACCGGCTCGAGGTAGCCCAGGAGCGACGCCAACTGCGCGGTCTCCATGTCGGCGAAGGTCTTGATGCGGCGCAACTGCTCCGGCTTCAGATTCGTCGGACCGGCGGGCGTCGCGGTGACGCCTTTCGGGCCCAGCAACGGCTTGAGCTCCGGCAGGTCCGTGGCGCGCAGCCAGTCGCGCTGTTCGTCGCGGTACACCCACGACTGCGCGTTCAGGCGGCCTTGCCGGACCCAGCTCACCAAACCGGGAAGTTCCACCGGGCCGTAGGCGATGTTGTCAGGCCCCCAGATGCGGTAAGTTGGCGCAGTTTGCGTTTCCATAATCGTTGCCGGATGCCGGCAAAGTAACGGCGGGCAATCGCGGGTCAAAGCCAATTTTCGGAACCCCACGAGTGAACGGCGAGACCTCCACGGCCGTTGGACCGCCGCCCCGCGCGGTTCTGGGCCCGTTCGGCGTTCATTCCGCGGGCCGGTACTTGATGGCCACGCCCACGATGACGCGGGACTGCAGGCTGCTCACGCTCGGGCTCCAGCACGGACCGCTCATCCACCAGCCGGTTGTCTCCGCGCGGTCACTGACCACCACCACTGCGTCGGCCCCCAACCTGGCGGCTTCGCGGCGGAACCGCGCCTCGACCTTGTTTACGTCGGGCGGCGGGTTCAAGGAGGCGTCCACCACGATTTCACCGAGGCGCTCGTGCGGGCGGCTCGGCGGGGTTTGCAGGATTTTGACCTGTGCCGGGCTGGTGGCGGCCGGCCGCGGCGCGCCGAGATACGTGGGGGTAGGGG
>JAKCAB010000305.1 GCA_021839785.1 bacterium
CGATAAGGTTCCTCGCGGCGCTCGACGAGGTCGCCGATGCGGTAGCGGAGGAGCGGCATGTACTCGTTTGTTAGCGTGGTCACAATCAAGTCGCCCGCGCCTTGGTGGTCCGCAGCGACAACTTCAAGAAAAGCCGTGTCGAGGCTGGGCAACATTTCGCCACGCTCGCCTTCCATCAACAGGTGGCCCGTCTCGGTCGAGCCATAAAAATTGAACACCGGCACGCCAAACGCGCGTTCGAGGATGCGCCGGTGGGTGACGCACACGAATTCGTAGCTGGCGAGGATGAAGCGCAGCGACGGGAGTTGAATCTGCCGGCGCTCGCAGTAACGCGCGAACAGCGCGCCGTAAACCGGGTCCACGTCCAGGAATTGCGGTTGCCAGTCCACGGCCTCGGCGGCCATGCGCGCCAGATCGCTTTCGCTCCATAAAAACGGATGGCGGGACAGGCTCGTGTACAGCGCGTTGCCGACGATCCGGTCTGCCAAGGCCGGCGCGCCGGAGTAGCAGATGTCGCCGCTGCAAACGGGCGAATTGATCGTGACGCGCCGGGCTTCGGGAAAGGCCTCGAGCGTTTCCGCCACGAACCGGTTCAGCCGCAGCGCGCGCGCCTCCTGTTCAGCCCACCAACCCAAACCGAGCAGCAAGGGCGTGCGGACCTCGGACGTGCCGGAGGTGTGTTCGACCTCCACCAGTTCGCGATCCAGCAGGTCGTCTAGTTCCACGCCATCGCGGAGAAAATTGCGCGGGAATCCCCGGCGGATGTCGCCCTTGTCGATAAGCGGCAGGCCGTGAAATCCCGGCAACGACGTCAGGCCGAGCGCGGCGGTATCCGCGGCGGCCCGGTGTCGGCGGTAAAGCGGCACTTCGTCGAGCCAACGCGGCAGCAACTCGCTCAAGCGTTCAGGCTGAGCGGCCTCGCGAATCATGTCCGGGGTAGCGAGCATTTCCTGGTGACAAAGGTCAGTTCCCGTAACAAGCGCGGAGAATAGCACGATTCGGCGTTCTCACCAATCACCTGGTGACGATGCCGATGCCATCCGCGAGCACCTTGCGCACTTCGTTGCCCGCCTGGCCAGGAGCCGAAGGCGGTGGCCCATCGCTGCCTGGCAGCGGACACGGCGCGGCACTTACGAGGATGGCGAATTGCCCTTCAAGTCCAGCAACGTCACGTCGGCTATGGCAGACCGCACGCAGTCGGCCTGGGTCAATTTGTCGGGCGGGAAACTCTGCGCGACGGCGACGCAACGCATCCCGGCCGCCTTCGCCGCCTGGATGCCGTTGACCGCGTCTTCGACCACCACACACGCGGCGGGCGCGACGGCGAGTTTGCGCGCGGCGGCCAGAAAGATGTCGGGAGCAGGCTTTTTGTGGACGACATCCTCGGCGCTCACCACTGCGTCCCAGGTCGCCGGCGGAAGGCCGATTTTACGAAAGTTCGCCTCGATCTTGATCAGGTCGGCACTGGAGGCGACCGCCACCTTCAGCCCCGCCGCCCGGCACGATTGAACGAGCGCCACCGCGCCGGGGAAGGCCTTGAGGCGTGCGGGAACCATGTCGAGGTAAATCTCGTACGTGCGCTTCTTGGCCGCTTCGATGTCCAAAACCACGCCGTACTTTTCGGCGACGCCGCCAATGTAGCGGTTCTCGCCGGTGCCGATGAACGGGTGAAAATCCTCGGGTTTCACCGACACCCCGCGCTCGCGAAACATCGCGATGGCGGCGGCGTTGATCAGCGGTTCGGAGTCGGTGAGCACGCCGTCCATGTCGAAAACGACGGCGCGAATGTCGTCAGGCATGGACGGAGCCTGGGGGAAGTGGCGAGCAAGTCAAGCGGCAGCCGGGTCGGCGTGGATGGGGCAAGCGAGAAACCTTCCGCAGGCCGCCGGCCACAAAACCGAAAGGCGGCAACCGGTCTGGCTGCCGCCTCTGATCCTGATCAAAATTGGGCAAAGCTCATTTCAGTTTTTTCGCCCGCGTGCCGCCGTCCTCACCGACGGAGAAATACGCCACCTGGTCGTTGCCTTCGGTCTTGACCTCGACCTGCACGTCCGTGGTCTTGGCGAAGAACCGGTTGGGGGAGGTCGCGAACGTAACGAATTCCTCCCCGGCCCATTTGAAGACCAGGTTGCCGTCGCGGCGGGTGATGTCCACGATCCAATCCTTGTTCACTTCGTAGCGGCCGGCAAAGCCGTCGAGCACCTTGTCGGCGAGATAGAACTCGGGCCGGCCCGGCTGGCCGAGTTCGCGCACCCAGATGTTGCGGTACCGAACCGGATTGCCGTGGTCCTGCAAGGCGAGCGGCAACTTCTCGGGATGCGGGTGGTACGGACCGCGAGTGACCCAGCCGGTGTCGCCGATCAACTCGACGTTGTTGTGCACGAGCACGCCGTTGTGGAACAACGTCAGGCGGGCGGGCGAAAGCAGTTTGCCCGCGGCGTCAAAGCGCGGCGAGGTCCAGAGGATGTCGTAGGTCTGCCACTCGCCGGGCTTGCGCGAGGCGTTCACGAGCGGCGGGTATTGATTGTACACCGAGGCGCACGAGCCGTCGGCGTAAGTCTTGTTCTGATACGAGTCCAGCACCTGGATTTCGTAGCGGCCCATGCCAAAGAAGACGCCGCTGTTGCCGCGGCCCTGGCTCTCGCCGTGCGGCGGATTGGGCGTGGCAAACTCGACGTGCGCCTGGCAATCGCCGAAGCACTGAAGCGTGCGGACGTATCCGCTGCCCGGCACGCACTCCATCGCGCCGTTCTTGACGATCCACTTGGTGGGCTCGCCGTTCATGGCCACCCATTTCGCAAGGTCGCTGCCGTCGAACAGCACCACCGCGTCCGAGGGCGCCTTGCCGGCCTGGTCCGGGGTGCTGGGCTGGCCGGGATCGACCACCGGCGGCAACGGGCGCGTGCGATCGTGGCCGAGCGGCAGGGTGGGGAGTTGAACGCTGGCGGCGAACGCGCAGTTCGCGCCGATGACACTGAGGAGGAGCAAGCTGGATTTCATGTTTCTCAAACGATTAACCATCTGCGGACCGGCGATTGAAGCAGGCCGCAGGAAGGATTTCAACCCCG
This sequence comes from bacterium, assembly GCA_021839785.1. Next base: position 3,069 of record JAKCAB010000305.1, read on the forward strand.
GCTACCATTTCACGCTCCGCCGCTGGCCGGGCAGGCCTGGGATTCGCTCTCGCGCGGGCCGGCACAAGCTTTACACGAAGGCGGCGCCGGGGCATTTTCACGATACAGCACCAGTGCAGGCAGCGTGGCGATCCTCCATACCGGCTGCTCGCTGGGCCCAAACACGGCGCATGTACGAGGCGACAGATCAGTTGTGCAATCTGCAAATGGGGCACGTCCTGTTCATGGACATCGTGGACTACTCGCGTCTGGGCTCCGCCGATCAGACGCGCTGCGTCACCGAGCTTCAGGATTTGGTTCGCCAGACCTGCGCCTTTTGCCACGCGCAGGCCGCGCGCGAACTGCTTTCGCTACCCGCCGGCGATGGCATGGCGCTGGTGTTTCTGCGCAGCCCCATCGGGCCGGCCCATTGCGCGGTGGAACTGTCGCGCGCGGTGCGGAGCCGGCCCACCTTGCGGTTGCGCATGGGCGTGCACAGCGGTCTGGTCCAGTTGATCGAGGACATCAACGGCCAGCGCAACGCCGCCGGACACGCCCTGAATTTTGCCCAGCGCGTGATGAGTTGCGGCGACGCCAACCACATCCTGATCTCCGAGTCCGCCGCCGAATTGCTCGGGCAGGCGGGCATCTGGGAGAACGACCTTTGCGACCTGGGATTGTGCACGGTGAAGCACGGCGAACGGCTGCACCTCTTCAACCTCACCGGACCGGACTTCGGCAACCCAGAGGTGCCCAGCCGCCTGCTGATGCGCGAAATGGCGAACGGCGTGTCCGCGCACAACGGCAAAGCGCACAGCCTCGAACGTGCGCAACCGGCGTCTGCTCCGCCCCAATTGGGCGCGCTGCCGACCGAGGCGGATGGCGGCGCGGTGCCGCTGAGCTCGCCGTTTTATGTGGTCCGCGGCGCGGACGGTGAATTGGAACGCGCCTTGAAGCGCCGCGACAGCATCATTCTGGTCAAGGGTGCGCGCCAGATGGGCAAGACGAGTTTGCTCGTGCGCGGCTTGCGCCAAGCGCGCCAGGCCGGTTGCGCCGTGGCGCTGACCGACTTCCAAAAGCTCAGCCATTCCGACCTCCAGGATTCCGCCGCTTTCTTCCCCGCGATGGCGGATTTGCTGGCGGACGATTTGGAACTGGAGAGCCCGCCGGCGGAGCTGTGGAACCCGCGCCGCAGTCCGGGCGTCAATTTCGAGCGCTTCCTGCGCCGGCAGGTGCTGGGCGCGAACGAGCGCGTCCTGGTCTGGGGTTTGGACGAGGTGGACCGGTTGTTCACCTGCCCGTTTGGCAGCGAGGTGTTCGGCTTGTTCCGCTCCTGGCATAACGAACGGGCCTTCGACCCCGAAGGGCCTTGGGCGCGGTTCACGATGGTGATCGCCTACGCCACCGAGGCCCATCTGTTCATCACCGACATCAACCAGTCGCCGTTCAACGTCGGCACGCGGCTGGCGCTCGCCGATTTCACCTTCGACCAGGTGCAGGACCTCAACGCCCGGCACGGCGCCCCGTTGCATACGGAGGCCGAGTTGGCGCGCTTTTACCGGCTGGTAGGCGGCCAGCCGTTTTTGATCCGCACCGGCCTGCACCACCTGGTTGCGCGCGGCTACGACATCGCGGCGTTCGAGCTCGAAGCCGTGCGCGACGAAGGCCTGTTCGGCGATCACTTGCGGCGGATGCTGGTCTTGCTGAGCCGCGAAGCGGAGCTGACGGCCGCGCTCCGCGCGATCCTGCGCGGCCGGCCGTGCCCGGAAGCGGAGAGCTTCTACCGCCTGCGCAGCGCCGGCATCATCGCGGGCGAGAACCCCGCCGAGGCCCGCCCGCGCTGCCAGCTTTATGCGATTTACCTGGAACGCCACCTGCGCTGAAAAACTCCACCCTCACCAGCACAGCCATGATTAACGAAGCGGGACGCAGGTTCTTCGTCACCGGCGGGACTTTGCGCGCGGATGCGCCCAGCTACGTCGAGCGCGCGGCCGATCACGAACTGCTGGCCGGGTTGCTGGCCGGGGATTTCTGCTACGTGCTGACTTCGCGCCAGATGGGCAAATCCTCGCTCATGGTGCGCACGGCGCGGAAGTTGCGGGAGCGCGGCGTGCGCGTGGTGGCTCTCGACTTGACGGCGATCGGCCAAAACCTCACCTCCGAGCAATGGTATGCGGGCCTGCTGATTCACGCGGGCAAGCAAGCGGGACGCGAGGATGAGCTTGAGGCGTTTTGGGATAAGCACCACCTACTCGGCCCCTGCCAGCGGTTCTTCGCCGGCCTCCAGGAGTTGCTCGACGCACCCGGTTCGGGCAACGGCACCCCGTGGGTGGTGTTCGTGGACGAGATCGACGCCGTCCGCAGCCTGCCTTTCTCGACCGATGAATTTTTCGCCGCGATCCGCGAGTGGCACAACCGCCGGGGCCAGGAGCCGGAACTGGCGAACCTGACGTTCTGCCTGCTGGGCGTCGCCGCGCCGACCGACCTGGTCCGCGACACGCGCACCACCCCGTTTAACATCGGCCGGCGGATCGAGTTGACCGATTTCACCGAGGACGAGGCCCTGCCACTCGCTCACGGCCTGGAGCGGCACATCGAGGACGACCCCGGCCAGTTGGCCGCGGCCGCGCGCAACCTGGTGCGGCGGGTCGTTTATTGGACCGGCGGGCATCCGTATTTGACCCAGCGATTCTGTGCCGCCGTGGCCGAGGCCAATGCCGATGCGCTGGACAACCTCCCGGACATCCGGAGCGACCACGCCGTGGATCTGCTCTGCGAGCGGTTGTTCCTGAATGCCCAGGCCCGCGAGCGCGACGACAATCTGTTGTTCGTGCGCGAGCGGTTGCTGCGCGGGGAGACCGACCGGGTGGCGTTGCTGGACCTTTACCGCAAGGTGCGCCGGCGCCGGCGCGTCGCGGCGGACGACACGAATCCGCTGGTCACCGCGTTGCGCCTGGCTGGCGTCGTCCGCCTGGACGCGCGGGGCATGGCGGTGCGGAACCGGATTTATGCGCACGTCTTCGACGACGCGTGGGTGGAGCAAAACCTGCCCGACGCCGAGTTGCGCCGGCAGCGTGAGGCGTTCCGCCTCGGGGTATTGCGCACGGCGAGCCTGGCGACGCTGATCCTGGCGCTGGTCGGCGCGCTGGGGCTTTACGCGCAGCGCAACGCGTGGGTCCGCCAGCAAAGCCTGGTGCGGCTCTACAATTCCACCGGCGCCCGGCGGCTGGACGCGGGCGATGCCTTGGGGGCGCTGCCGTGGTTCGCCGCCGCTTCGCGCCTGACGGCGCAAAATCCGAAAGACAGTCAATTGGCGCGCCTGCGGGTGGCGGCCTTGTTGGCGGAGGCGCCGCGGCTGGAGCAGTTTTGGATCCTGCCGTCGCTTGGTATTTATCCGGTGAACGACGTGGACTTCAGTGCCGCCACCAATTCGTCCCTGCTGGTCGCCGCCAGCGACGACGGCTTTGCCTATGTTTGGAACACCCAAACCGGCAGGCTA
>JAKCAB010000558.1 GCA_021839785.1 bacterium
CCCCCGCCTGCGCGCTGAAACTCCAGTAGTCCACGTCCCCCGTCCCGGAAAGATTCCCCCGCCCCTGCCCCGTCCACAACCCGGGCGGATCCTCCACCAGCGGCTGCTCCCGGTTCCCCAGCCACGTCGTTACATAGTAACCTGCATAGTAAGTGTGCTCGGTGGTCACTAGATCGGTCAGGCCGTCGGCGTTAAAATCGGCCGCGACCACCGCGATCGGATTGTAACTGGTCTGATAGACCGTAATTCCTGCCAGCGTCCCGTCGCCCTGGTTCAAGAACAGGTCCAGATCGCTGTCGCCGTACACCGCCACCGCCACGTCCAACTTGCCGTCTCCACTGAGGTCGCCCAAGGCCAGCCGGTAGGGGTCGCTGCCAATTCCACCGTAGCTAACCGGCGCAGCAAAGGTCGCGTCACCACTGCCTTTGAGGACACTCACATCGCGACTGTTAACGTTCAGAGTTACCAAGTCAGCGTTGCCGTCGCCATCCAAGTCTCCGATCGCGATGTCTCGCGGGTAATCCCCGGTCGGGTAACTTACCGCTTCGTTGAAAGTGCCCATGCCATCCGCCTTATTCACCAGCACGCTCACCGTGTCGGCATACGCGTTGACGGCCACCAATTCCGGCGCGCCATCGCCATCAAGATCGCCGACCGCTACGCTGTGCGTGCCGTCGCCGCTGGCGTAATCCGTGCGCGCATAAGTGCCATCGCCTTGGCGCACGAGTACGCTCACGTTGTCGCTGGAGAAATTCGCCGTCACGATCTCGGACAGGCCCGCGCCGTCCAGATTTGCCACCGTCACGTCCCACGGATTGGCGCCCACCGCTGTCGTGGCACCGGCGCCCAGCGCACCGGTCCCGTCGCCCAAAAGGACGGTCACCGTGTTGGCGTAGTAATTGGCCACCACCACGTCCGGGTGGCCGTCGCCATCGAGGTCGCCCACCGCCACCGAGCACGGGTTGTCCCCGCAGGCAAAACTGGTCGGGGCTTGGAAGGTGCCGTCGCCGTTTCCGAGAAACACGCTGACGGTGACCACGTTCCAGTTGGCCGTCACGACGTCGAGTTTGCCGTCTCCATTGAGATCGCCTTTCGCGAGGTCGTGAGGATACCAGTTGTTCGCCGGGCCGCCGAAATAGCCGCCGAAAGCGAGGGAGCCGTCAGGAGTCGTGAAGCCACTCACGCTCAGCGAGGTCGCCACCGCCGGCACGCCATTGTTTCGGTTTTCCACCACGTACCCGGCAACGCCCGCCACCGTGAACGTGCGTTCGTACGGTGCGGCCAGCGTGTTGCCCGCCCGGTCCTGCAAACCGGTGCCGATCGTGAAGCGATAAAGTCCAGGCTGCAGCGGCCCATCGCTGATCAGGTAACTCGCGCTCAACCCGCTGCTGTAGCTTTGGGGGGCCACAGTGTAGAGCACGTCATCGCCCGTGTCTCCTTCCTCGCCGGCAAACTTCCCATCTGCTCCGGCACAGCGCAGTTCGTAATTGGCCGCCGCGTTCACCGTGGCTGCGATCATGTCCTCGCTAAAACCCACATTGAACCGGTCGAGCACCGCGGTGCCCGTTGCGCCTTCGTCCGGCAGACTTACCGAAGCGATCGTCGGCGGCACCGCATCGTTCACCGTGACCGAGAGCAGGTATTGCGCCCGCAAGTCGCGATTGGCAGTGGTCGCGTGGATCAAGTAGATGCCGTCGGCGGCCACGGTGTGCGTCGCCGTACCGCTGGTTTCCGACACCAACGGGGTCGGGTTGCCGGACTGCTCGATCGTTAGCGTCACGTCGGTGGCTTCGACGGAACTGCCATCCGGCGTGGCCAGCGTGGCGGTGATCGTGTTGCCCACGTTGAGGGTGCCCGCCGAGAAATAATCGCCCGCCGAATCGGCGATGGGCAGCGAGGCACCCACACGGGCACTCAGTTCCCCGCCGGAGACGCTGAGCGCGAGCAAATTCGCCGCGCCCTGGCTGTCATTCCCCTCCGCTTCCAACTGGATACCCCGCGACTGGTCCACTCGCATCCGATACGGCGAAGCGCCGTGGTCGCTCCAGACCCGCAAGTAATACGTGCCCGGCGCCGGAATCGTGGCTGTCTGGACCTGGCCGACGGTGGTGTCCCGAATGTTGGGGCCGGCGACGTCCGCATCCGCGGCGTTCCTAAGATAGACGTACGGATAGATACCGCCGTTGGCCGTCTCGAGGCGCACCGTGACCACATCGCCCGCCTCGGCGTCAAACCGCCAGTAATCCACGTCCCCGGCCGCCTGGAATGTACCCAGCGCAAAGGCGGTGTGAAAATTCGAACCGGCGGGCGTCTCGGTCATCGGCAACGCCGTGGCACCGGGCAGCAGGTTATCGTCCACGCCCTCGATCTTGCCCAGCACGGGATCCGTCAGGGTGAACTCGCGGGTAAATGGCGTCACCGCTTCGCCGTTGGCGTCCAGCAGCCCCGCCAGCGTCTGAAAACGGTATTTGCCCGGCTGGAGCGGATTGGGGTTGGTCGTGAAGTTCACCGTCTTGGTGTTCGCCGTGTACGCCGGCGCCAGCCCGTACACCACGTCGTCGCTGGTCCCGTACAGATTGTCCGTCCCCGCACACCGCAACTCGTAGCTGTCTGGACTGCTGGCCGTGGCCACGTCCAGCGCCCGCAGCGTCGTCAAGTTGAACCGGTCGATGGCTACCGCACTGCTCGTGCCTCCGGCCGGCAGGCTCGACGCCACCACCGTCGTCGCCGGCAGGCTCGCCGTGGTCCACACCCCCACGTTGTCGATCCCCCACGACTCGTCGTTGAGGTCCTGCAACCCGGCCCCCTGGAACGTAATGCTGGCCGCACTGCCCGCCGCCGTGAACGTCACCTCGATGGCCCGATAGATCGAATCGTTCCAACCGCTGAAACCGAACTGGCCCTGGGCGTCCGGCGGCAACGGGTAGGACTGGTTGTTGAAGTCGAACTGCGAAAAGGTGCGGTGAAACACCTGCGTGCCGTCCACCACCACATTGAAATAGTCCGGACCGACCCCGCCGCTGTTCCCGTCCCACGAGTCGATGATGTACAGGTCGAAGACCACGGTGTAGGCGGTGCCCGCGGTCAACCCGCCCAGCGAGAGCGTCTGGCTGGCGTTGCCGAACCGGCCGGCAAAGCGGGTGAACACGCCCGGCACCGAGTTGTCCGTCGTGGCCGACGACCACTCCGCCCCCGCCCCCGCCTCGAAATCCGCGAAATACCCCGGACTCTGTCCGCTGTCGAACGGCGCCTCGGCCGCCGCCAACCCTGCGGCCGCCCAGGCCAGGGCCAGCCCGGTAAGTGCGCTTCGAAAACAACGCCCCGCGACACTGCCGATCACTCCCAAACGACCGGATAACTCAATTAAGTTATGCATAAGCCAGAGGGAATCAGAAACGAAAAACCGGAAGGAAAACCACCTTGTCACCGCGCCAAAAAGCCGCCACCGTCAACTCCCGCGACACTGGACCGCGGGCTGACAAATCGAGAACCTTGCCCCACTGTACCACCATAAAACTCCACCTTTCCCCTGAAACCAATTCCTTGAGTGGATTCCCGCAGCTTGGCGCCAAACGCCGAACTTTCAGGCCCACACCACCGCCAACTCACCCCTCATCGCCACCGTCAGACCCGGCTCCACAAGTTCTCGCGACACAGGCTAAACACCTGTCCCTGGGCACTTTCTACACTGACACAGGATCGAGACCGCTTGGGTTTGCCGCTAACTTCAACACGCGTATAAATGCACGCGCTAAGTAGGATTACAAGCAAAAAATGATGCGTAGTCAATTATGTGTATCCCTTACTCCGGAATAAAACCATCCAGAGCACAATCGAGCTTCGGGAATCTGCCCTCTACGAAGCGGAAGCTACAGGCGCGGACCAGTCGGTGCGGGGGCAGAGCAGTCGTGAGTGGACACATCAAACGCCGATCCCAGCCTGGATCCCATCATCTGAAGCTTCCTTTTTGAAGTCTCTGACTGAAATGGTTACGAGTCGTGTCTAAAGTTGGCGACCGGCTGTCTCGGCGGTGGCCAACGATCGCAGTCGCTGGCTGGCGACCGCCAAGGCAGGTCCGAGCACGTCAGGTTGACTCAACCCAGAAACCGCCGCTGGACGCCGGAACCCGGATAAGACAAAGCTCCGCTGAATCCGAAAACCGAAGTTGCGTTGGGGAGCGCACACGCCCCGCGGGCGGTTTTCGGCGCCCTCGCCGAAAACGGTTCTGGTCGGAAGCGATGCGGCCGCCGCCGAGACCGCGTGATCCCCAAGGCGCTGGACGCGAGGCGCGTCCCGCCACACCCGAGGGCGGGTGTGCTCCCCAACTTCGGTTTTCGGCTGAAGGACGAGCGACGGGAACCGGTTCACTTGCAGTTCGACCGAACCGCGAGGCCCACCGCTTTCCCATCTGCGCCTATTTGCGGTTCAACTGCGGAGTCCAGGCTGAATGAGCGGGGCTTTCTTCCACGAGTTAGATCGCCAAATGGATGATCGGGAATCGTCACCGCTTTTCGCCCGCGCGAAACACCGTCCACGGTTGCGACGGCCGGCTCTTGAGCAGTCCGCGCATCCAGTCGAATTGCGTGTGCGCGGCCAGGAACTTGTCGGCGTTGAAGGCGTGTCCACAGGCGGCGCCCCAGCGGGCGGCAAAGGACATTTGCTTCGCCATGCTGGCATCCACCACCTTGCCGTCGAACGTACCCGCCGGATAGAACGGCGCGCCGGGCCAGGCGCCAAATGGATTTGGCTCCAGTTCGTTGTGTCCGCAAAGCGTGCGCCCGTCCGGCACCGTCTTGCCCAGCCACGAATCGAAATGGTCAGCCTCAAAACGCTTGGCCAACGCGAGGTCGATCTTGCCGGCGTGCGCGCCCATGAGGTTCTTCCAGCGTGCGCGCCGGGCGATGTTGGACTGGCGCATGTCGTTCTCGTTGGAGTCGGTTTCGTAGCGCAGCAGACCGAGGTTTTCGGCGATGTTCGAGCCGAGGAACCAACCGTCGCGCTTGCGCTCGAAACTTACGCGCTTAAGGCCCAATTCGAGCCGCGCAATCTCGCCGGAGTTCACGTTGCCCAACAGCCAGGCGTTGGCGTAACCGCCGGTGTTGCCGCGCTTCAAGATCGCACACCATTCGTCGATGGAACTTGCGTCCTGCGTGGCGCGGCGCATCCGGACGAACTCCGGCACGCCCTTTTCGTCGTACGGTTGGAAGCCGCCGATCGTGGTCTCCGAGCCGACCAACCCCGCGTCGGTGACGAAGAAATCCGTGCCGCTGTGCAGCCAGCCGGGCCAAGTCTGCCACAAGATGCGATGGCCAGACTGCGGCGCGATGTCCATGACCACGTTGGCCGTGGCCTCCGGGTAATCGACCATGCTGTTGTGGCCGAGCACCACGCCGCGATCCGCGGTGGCGCTGCCGGTGGCGATGAACGAACTGCACCCCTGCCGGGGCGGCGGCAACACCGAGGCGTCGAGCGTCTTTTTGTGTTGCGGCCACCAATACCAGGCGAGTTCGAAATAGGCGTTGTACGCGATCATCTCGGCGCGCGAACTCGACACCCCGGCGGCGCCGAGACCTTCCACGAGGCCGTCCAATTCCTCCAAGGTTTCCGGGTCGATCTGCGCCTCGTACATGGCTTTGGCTTTCTCGACCAGCCACGGCCAATCGAGCGCGCTGTCGTGATGCCACAAGGCGCGCTGCACGCGCAGGCACTCGACGATTTCGCCGGCCAGCAAGTAACCGTGCTGGAAGCCGCGCTCGCGGGCCGTGCCTTCGACGTGGACGAAGACCCAGCCGTGTTTCTCGTGTCGCCACGCCTTGGCGAGACACGCTTGCTGCGGCTCGGTCAAGGCGGCCAGCGCGGTGTCGGTCGCTCCCCAAAGAAACGCGCAAACGAGGCCGAACAGCCATCGGGCCTGACGAAAAGCAAGATTAGGGTTCATGGTGGCGAAACCTTAGCCAATATCCGGCCAGCGTCACGCCTGAAGGTGGGAAAAGGCGCTGGGCCCTGCCTTTGCGGCAAGCAGCGCGGACTGTACGTCCGCGGCTACTGCGGCTTCACCTGCAAATCGCGGAGGTCCTTGCTCGCCGGCCGCGAATAAACCGGGATGCGGGCCTGGAGCGCGTCGAAGCCGAAGAAATACCCTTTGGATTTCTCGGCCTTGCCGGTGCACTCGAACCGCAAGGTGTGCGCTCCCGCCGCCAACTTGTGGAAGCCCAGCTTGTGCGGCGTGGGCGTCACGTTGGCGTTCAACAGGTCGAACGTGCCCACGTCCTGGCCGTCCAGTTTCACGCGGTACGTCCCGTAATCCCAAGAGTGCGTCAGCTTCACCCACAGTTCGGCCGTCAACTCCTGGTCCACGGTGAACGGCACTTCCACCCAGGCATTCGCGGCGGTCGGCCGGAACCAGAGCTGTTTGCCGTCGGTCGCCCCACCCACGCCCTGGACTTCCAGCGGCGCTTCCGAGTGCTTCGCCGCCGGCACGGCCTTGTAGCCGACCACCAGCGTCTGCTCGCGGAACGGCAGGCGATCCTTGCCGGCC
>JAKCAB010000672.1 GCA_021839785.1 bacterium
ACCCCGACGCCGACGGCTTGCCGAACCTTCTCGAGTACACGCTCGGCTCGTGGCCCAACCACACCGACCCCGATCCCGTCCGGATCCTTAAGCCGGTGGTCGCGGGTGAATTCACGCTTGCGTTCGAGGACTCGGCGGTCGCCACCGACGTGGAGTACGTCTGGCGGGATTCGACTGACTTGGTGGCTTGGAGTGAGGCCGTCCCGACTCTAAGCAGTGCGAAACCCGCCGCCGATCCGGCGAAGACCCGGCTCGAATTCACCTTCGAGACCGGCAGTCCCCAACGCTATTACTCGCCCGGCGCGCGCCTGCTCACCGCGCCTTGAGCGGTTCGACCGAAGGCAAGACCGACCCGCTCCCGCGTTCGCGACGCTACTTCTCAGGTTGCTTCAACGACGCGATGAAATCGAGTTGCTGGCGTGCCTTCTGGTTTTGCGGATCGAGCCGCAGCGTTTCCTGAAACTCCGTGCTCGCTTTCTGGTACAGGCCCAGCCGTGCCAACGCCACGCCAAGGTTGAGGTGACCCAACGCAAAGTCGGGCCGCAACTGCGTGGCCGCTTCGAACTCGGCGCGGGCCGCCTCCACTTCGTTGGTCATGGCGAGTTCCACGCCCAGGAGATAACGCGCCTCCCAGAAGTTCGGCCGCAAGCGCGCGGCGTCGCGGAGTTCCGCGAGCGCTTCCGGGCGGTGGTTCTGCGCCGCCAGCACATCCGCCAGGTAAAGCCGCACGCGGGCGTGGTCCGGCTGCTGCTTGAGCACCGCCGCGAACTCGACCCGCGCCTCGTCGAGCCGCCCTTGTTTGAACAAGGCTCGCCCCAGTTCGACCCGCGCGTCGCTGAAGTCCGGTCGCCGCTTCAACACTTGGCGGAGCAAACCCTCCGCATCGTCGGGTCGCCCCAGGCGGATCGCCAGGCGGGCCAACTGGTACGCGGGGCCGAGATGTTGTGGCAGCAACTGGCGTAGTTCCTCCCAGACCTTGTACGCTGAGGCCTGGTCGCCCGTCGCTTCGAGGAATTCCGCGAACCCTTCGCGCAGGTGGAAGTCGTCCGGCGCCGCGGCGCATGCCGCCTGGTAGCGCTGGCGCGTCTCGGCCACGGACTCGGCGCGGAGACCTTGTCGCGTGGCGGCGAGTTCGCGGCGCAGATGAGCGATGCACGCGCCGTTGTTGATCCGGTTGGTGAACGGCGCGTCGCCGAGCCGCAACAGCATCGCTTCCTCGGCGGCGGCGCGGTTCCAGTCCGTCAGTCCGAGATCCTGTGCACACCGCGCCTCGCCGGCCCACTGGGCTTGTGCGCCTTGCCGGATCCAGGCGGGCAAGGCCGGCGCGACCGCGTTGGCGAAGGCGCGAGCCAGCCGGTAGTTGCCGGCGAAGTTCAGGTGAACGTGTTCGTAAAAAGACTCCTCACCGGGAATGCCGGTCGCGGCGGCGGGCCCCAACGCGGCCTCCGCGTCCACCAAACGCACGCCTTCAGCCGCGTGGTGCGAAGCCACCTCGGCGATGATGCGGTTGAGGCGCGAGTCGGCGCGAAAGGGCAGGGCATCCAGGTCGCGCGCCAGGATGAGCGACTGCGCCGCCTCCGCGCGGTTGGTCAGGCCCAAGTCCGCGGCTCCGAGTTCGTAGTAAAGTTCTGCGCAGTTCGTCGCGCTTTTCAAGGCTTCCAGGCTCAGCCGGCGCGCCTCCGCGAAATTCTGGCGGACCAACGCGCCCAGCAGGTCTTTGCGGAGCTTCTTCCAGGCTTCCAGTTCCGCGTCGCTCAGACCGGTCGGTTCGGCCGAAGCGAACGGCGCGCAATCTTTGAGGTTGCTCGCCACGGTGCTGAGGATCACCTGCGCCTTGGCGTCGAGGCCAGCGCGCACGATGTCCTCCAAGTTGGCCTGGAAGCTCCGGTAAACGGTTTCTTTGCGCGGATCGCCGGGCGGCACCTTGTTTTCCACGAACATTTCCATGCCGCCCCAAGTTCCGGCCGGAGCGCCCGCGCCGCCCAGCCGCGTCAGCAGCGCGTTCAGGACCTCGCCCAAGCGGGTGGATTTCAACGCGAGTGACGCGCGCACCCAGGCGAGCGAAGGCGCCTTGGGTCCGAACACGGTGCCGGCGCCGAACGGGCCCACCATCTCGTTGTTGCCGGCATAAACGATCCACAAGTCCGCGTTGAGCCCTGCGAGTTCGCGGGCCATGAGCCGGAGCACGTGCGAATTGATGGCCGTGATGGCGGCGGGAATCACCTCGAAGCGCGCCTGCGGATAACGCTCCCGCAGCAGAACCTCCAGGTAACGGCTCACGCCGTAGGCTGGTTTCGGATCGCCCAAGGCCGCCGATTCGCCGAACAGAAAGATGCGGACGGTGTTGGTGGCTTTCCGTTCCGTGAGCACTGTCGGCGGTGGGGTGCGCGCCATCGCCGGCGGGAAGAAGCGAAAGCCAAAACGGTCGTTGTCCACCAGCGCCTCTTTCCCGTTCACCGTGGCCGGGATCAGGTAGCTCGTGGGGTAACCGTAGCCGAAGAGTCGCAGCGCCAGCTCCGCGATCGCCAATAACCCGAGCGGCACCAGCACCACGGCCAGCAGCCGGAACAGCCCCGCCCGCCACCTCGGAACGTTGCCGCGCGCGGAGGTCTTACCGGCCGGCCCGGGATGCGCCGTGCCGCCCGCTCTTTTGGTCTTCGCCGCTTTGCGTTTCAACGCGCGCAGCCTATGGGGTCGCAGGCGGCGGGTGAAGCGAAACTGCGGTGACCGGAAGCGACGCCGATCGTGCGATCGCTTCGCGGTTTTTCGCCTCGACCGAAAAACTTGTTTGCGCCGTCGGGCCGGCTTGTCAGACTCCACGCCATGCACGCCTCGTCCTGTCTGGAGTGAACCCGTCGGGTCGCCCCGCCGAGGTGGCATCGTTCAAAAAGCAAACCCATCACGCCTGTCGCTGCATTATGAAACGAAGCTGGATCGCTGGACTCGCAATCGCTCTGGCCGGGGGCCTGTCGGCCTTCGCGGCCGAGCGTTCCTTCAACGGCCTGAACCTGGGCCTGGGCAACCTCTACCGGCTGTCGGACGCCAAGACGCGTTCGATCAGCCCGGAAAATTTCACCGGCGAAAAAGGTAAAGCCGGCATGTCCGTGGACGGTCCCGCCGCCGGCGCCGCGCGCGGTTTGGGTCAGGGCTGGAAGGTTTCGCCGTACGTGCGCGTGGGCGCGAAACAGACCTTCACCCTCGCCGATATCGAGGGGCCGGGCAGCATCCAGCACATCTGGTTGACGCCGGCGCCGCTGGACAAGACGCGGTACTTCATTCTGCGGTTTTACTGGGACGACGAGACCGAGCCGTCGGTCGAGGTGCCGCTGGGCGACTTCTTCGCCTGCGGTTGGGCGAAATATTGCCAGATCGGCAGCCTGCCGGTCTGCGTGAACCCCGGCAGCGCCTTCAATTCGTACTGGCAGATGCCGTTCCGGAAGAAGGCGAAGGTCACGTTGGAGAACCTCGATGACCAGACCATGACGATCTACTACCAGATCGACTACACACTGACCCGCGTGCCGGAGGATGCGGCATACTTCCACGCCCAATTCCGGCGCGAAGATCCGCTCAAGGCCAAGGGCCAGTACACCATCCTCGACGGCGTGAAGGGCAAGGGCCAGTACGTGGGCACCTACCTCGCCTGGGAGGTGCACAGCACCGGTTGGTGGGGCGAAGGCGAGATCAAGTTCTTCATGGATGGCGACACGGAGTTCCCGACGATTTGCGGGACCGGGACCGAGGATTATTTCTGCGGCTCGTACAACTTCGACACCACCGCTCCGGATGGCAAACGGCGCTACACGGAATTCAGCACGCCGTACACCGGTCTGGCGCAAGTCATCCGGCCCGACGGCTTGTACGATTCCCAGACGCGCTTCGGTCTGTACCGCTGGCATATCACCGACCCGGTGCGGTTCGACCAGGATTTGAAGGTCACGATCCAGGCGCTGGGCTGGCGCAAGGACGGCCGGTACCTGCAACTCCAGGACGACATCGCCTCGGTCGCGTTCTGGTACCAGACGGAGCCACACGCGAAGTTTCCGCCGCTGCCGTCGCGCGACGAATTGGAACTGAAGTAGCCCGCCGCCCTTGGCCTTGCGGGCCGCTGGCCAGCGTGGCCGCCGGCTGAAAACGACACGCCCCGCCGTTCCTGGCGGGGCGTTGCTTTTCGGTGGGTGCGATTCGCAGTCGGGCGCGTCGTCAGCGTTTGCCGGTGACGCGTTTGATGTAGGCGACTTCCTTCGCGTCGAACGGTGTGCCGTCGGTTCGGAAGAGGTCGTGGAACCAGACCGGCGGCTCGGCAGTGTAAGTCTTGTGCCAGCTATCCCACGGGTAAATCGTCTGGGTCTTGCCGGCCACGAAACCCCAGTTGTACGCGGCCACCTGCTGGTCTTTGAAGTAAGCCAGGATCGGATCGAACGTGCTGCCTGCCGGTCGTGCCATGTACTCGGTGCAGAGGATCGGACGATGATAGCGACGGAGTTGGTCCACCCGCTCCTTGACCTGGTCCAGGCCGCCGTAGTTGTGGAAGCTGATCACATCCGACTCTTCGACCATGACCCGCTCGATCGGCGACAGCTTGGCCGGGCCGGGCCACGGACCGATCCAGAGGCCGGCGGTGAGCGGCTGGGTCGGATTCGCTTCGCGCGCCCAGGCAAAGGCCTTTTTGAGCAAGCGCAACGCCATCTCGGCCTTGTTGCGAATCTCGATGTTGGCGCCGCCGATGCCGTAGGAACTGCGGTTGTCGTTGTCCGGTTCGTTGAACAAATCCCAGGCGTGGATGCGTGGGTCGTTCGCGAAGTGCCGAATGATCCCGAAGACATAACCGCGCAATTCGTCGTGCCGGGCCGGGTCGCCGAGGATCGCCGTGCCGGGGCATTGGACCCAACCCGAGTTGTGTACGTGCGGCCGCGGGTCGCGTTGCCTGCCGGGGCGCGGTCGCGGATCCCAGCAGGCGTCCAGCGGGACAAACACCACGCCGATGCCGTGGCGGTCGGCGAGTTTCAAAAAGTGCTCGATCCGGGGCACAAAGCCGGCCTGGTCCTCCTGCCAGGGAATATTGTGCAGGAAGACCCGCACGCTGTTGAAACCGAGTTGCTCCGCCCAGCCCAGTTCGCGGTCGATGGTCCCGGGGTCGAACGTGTCTGGCTGCCACATCTCGAGTTGGTTGACGGCGGTGCTGGGGCTGAAGTTGCAGCCGGCCAGCCACGGCTTCCTGGCGTACCAGTCGTTGGCTTGGTCCTCGGTCCAACGGTCGCGGGCGAACGAATTGGCCGTCATGAAGCCGGCCAGCGCAAAGATAGCCAGGCGGAGAAAGGCAAGAGTTCTCAGGGCATTGTTGGGCACGAATTCAGCAGGTGAGGCGCGGCCGGGTCAAGCGCCGTCAGGACCGCGACCGCGAGCCGGCGAGACCGGGCCAAGTCGGCTTGGCGTGGCAGCACTCGCCCCCACAATCTGCGACGCTGATGCCCGCCGCGGCTCCGCCAGGCGATCGGTGTGCCAACGGACAATTCCAAGTAACGCTGCACAATCCCGGCGCCCCCTGGACGTTTCTGCGAGCAGATACACGCTGGCGAGGTGCGTCATAGAAACAGCAAAACGGGCCCGAGCGGACAGGGGTTCGGAGCCAGGTTTCCGACCGGAGAGTTCGTCCAAAGAGGTTCGATCCAAAGAGGTTCGGCTTGAGAATTTTACAGTGGTACGGAACAAACGGAACGCATCTCCATGGCAGTGTGCAACCAGTTTCCGGGTAGGTATTTGCTGTGCCGTAGGGAGGGCACATAACGGCTCACTTATCGCCACGAACAATGAACCAGTCGCTCCTGAAACTCCAAATCGGTCCCGTCCAGGATTTCATCGCCCAAGCCCGCAGCACGCGCGATCTGGGGAGCGGCCGCTACCTGTTGTCGTGGTTGATGGCGGCGGGGGCGAAGGCGCTCGTAGATTCGACGGGAGGTGATTGGGAGGCAGTGATTTCGCCGGTCTTGGAAGGGCAGCCCATCTACGAGTTCCAGTGTGACCCCAGAGTTCCCGACACAACGGATCGCAACAACGCCATCCTCACGCCCAACTTCACGAACATCCTCGTGGCCGAGTTACCTGCCGGACTCGCGCAAGCTGTGACCAAGGCAATGGTGGAGGCCATCCGTCGTGAACGGGACGCCCTTGCGGAGGCGTGTTGGGCGAAGCTCCACGTCATGGGTCTGGTGGCCCCTGCTGATCAAGCCCTTTTCTTCGCGCAGGTGAAATGCTTCCCGACGATTACCTGGCAGCTCACGGACGCGCCGCCCGCCGGCCAGCGTGAGATGTGGTTAAAGCCGGTGCCTCTGGCCGGGGAACTGCGGACGAAGCTGCTGGTGGCGGCCGAGGATTTCCCCGCCAATCACTCGCAACTCCTGGGAACTGGACGCCGTGCGTGCCCTGCGGCAGTTCCAAGGCTGGAACTCCGGGAACGGTGTTCACGAGAAGGACTCGCTGACCGGACGCGAGGAAGCGGTGATCGGCGG
>JAKCAB010000686.1 GCA_021839785.1 bacterium
CGTCCCTGGACATCGACGATTTCGCCGCGATGCTCGCTCACGAGTTTGGCCTGACGCAGGAACTGGCCGTAGTCGTTGTCCGGCACGAAGCAAATCTCCATGCTCTCTTCCTTTTCCGCGGTTTTGAGCGCCTTGTCGCGGGCCACTTCGCGGGTCTCGGTCTTGAGCAGTTCGCCGAGCGGGAACAACGCCCGCGCAAGCTGGTCCTGCCGGAGCGAAAACAGGAAGTAGCTCTGGTCGCGACGCGGATCGCGGCCGCGCTGGAGCTGGTAACGGCCGGTGTTCGCGTCGCGTTCGATCCGCGCGTAATGGCCGGTGGCGACGAAGTCCGCGCCGAGCTTGCGCGCGCGGGTGAGGAGCGTGCCGAACTTGAGCTTTTCGTTGCACATCACGCACGGGTTCGGCGTGCGGCCGGCCCTGTACTCGTCCGCGAAATACTGGATGACCTGCTGCTTGAAGTCCTCTGCCTCGTCCACGAGGTAAAACGGGATTCCCAACCGATGGCAGACCGCCCGGGCGTCCGCGACCGCTTGCGGGCCGCAGCACTTGTCCTCGGCGCGCGAGATGCAGTCCTGCGGCCAGAGCTTCAGCGTGATGCCAACCACGTCGTAGCCTTGCTCGACCAGCAGCGCCGCCGCCGCGGACGAGTCCACCCCGCCGCTCAGGCCCACGATCACGCGCTGTTTCTTCGGTTCTGACACCAGCGCAAGATAGGTGGCCGGGAGGCGATGTAAAGCGGGGGTCGGCGACACCGCCGCCATTTCCCCCTCGTCCGTCGGAGAGTGTGCCGCAGGCGGGTGAGGGCAGGTCCGGCCCATGCAGGTCATCCGTGGTCCGGGGGCTTGCCTCCGCGTCTTTTGCGCCTCTGCGGTTGAATTCCCCCAGCCCCGTTCCTTCGCCCGTCGGCCGGGAGAGCTGGCCGGGAGGCCGGGTGAGCTCGTGTCTTTCGAGTATTCACGGTTTCCCGGCACCCCCAAGAATCCTGTCAACTCCCGCCGCCTTACCACCGTGCGTGCGCCCCTTCTGCCAGGGAGTGAAGCCTGTCGCTAAGGATTCGGGGGCCTTCGGAGAAGATCGGGCCACCCTGGATCTGGAAATCGCGGCGGAGCAATTCGCCGTAAGCGGGGAGCGTTCGCGCGAAGTGGCCGGCGCCGGGCAGGCGGGCGCCGTAGTCGTTGCAGTCCGAAAGAGCTACCGCCGCGCGAAG
Source organism: bacterium (assembly GCA_021839785.1). The sequence goes on from JAKCAB010000686.1 coordinate 1,208, forward strand.
TCGGCGGAGTTGCGGTGAAGGCCGCTGAGCCAGCCGAGGCTTCGCGGGTGGGCAAAGAAACCCCGGCCCGAAGCGTTTTTGAGGTCGATCAAGCAGTCGCTCCCGCCGCCATCTTCTCACAGGTCTCGCCAGGCCGCCGTTCACCGGTGCCGGAACAGGACCTGCCGGTTGCGGACCAGATACGCGACGATCAGGGCGTTGACGACCAGCAGCAAGGCGATGCCCCCGCGAAATCGGTGCAGCAGGTCGATCACCTCGATCGGGATGAAGAACGCCGTCTCGCCGATGGCCAGCCACCCCGCCCAGGCCCGCCGCCAAAACAGCCCCAGGCTCTCGACGAACAACAGCCCCGAATAGAGCAGCGTGCCCGAGGCAAGCGACTTGAGGCCGCCAGGCGTAAGCGTGTCCAGCCGGGCGGAGACGGCGGCCCAGAAATCGTGCTCCGGGTTTTGGCCGAAGACTCGCAGCAGTTTCTCGAACTCGGCCGAGAGATCGTCGCCCAGCAGGCTGTAAAGGCCCAACGCCGCCGCCGCCAGCAACAGGCCCTTGCCCAGCTTGATGGCGATGACGGTGTAAAGACCGGCGGCCCGTTTCGGGGTCGCTGGCAGGGCGGTAGCCGCAGCGTCCATTTAGCGGAGACGCTGGACCAACAGGCCCGGCAGGGCGGCGATTTTCACCCGCTCTTGTTTCATGGTGTCGCGGTCGCGCAGCGTGACCGTGTCCTGCAATTCCGGCCCCTTCTCGCCCAACGTATCGAAGTCGATCGTGACTCCGAACGGCGTGCCCGCCTCGTCCTGGCGCCGATAGCGCCGGCCGATGGCGCCGGCGTCGTCGTAAAACACCGTCATGAGCGGGCGCAACAGGTCGCGCACTTCCTTCGCCTTGGCGACCAGCTCGGGCCGGTTCTTCAACAGCGGGAACACCGCCACTTTGATGGGCGCGATGCGCGGGTGGAACCGCATCGCCACCCGCTTCTCGAGCTTGCCCTTGTCGTCCGGCGCCTCGTCCTCGGCGTAGGCGTGGGTGATGAGCGCCAGGATCAGCCGGTCCACGCCCGCCGATGGCTCGATGACGTGCGGCACGTACGCGCCTTTCGCCAGGCCCTCGGCGTCCGCGCGGGCCAGCTTCTCCGCCTTCTCGGCCGGTTCGCCGGACTTGGTGAGATACTTGAGGCGCGCCTGGTAATACCGCTCGGTCAACTCGGCTTGTTTGGCCGGATCGACCTTCGCCCAGGCGGCCTTCAATTCCTCGTCAAAGACGGCCATCGACTTGCCGGAGAACCGCTGGTGCTGCGAAAGGTCGAAGTCGCTCCGCGCGGCGATGCCTTCCAGCTCCTGCGTGCCGAACGGGAACTTGAACAGGATGTCCACACAGGCGCGGGCGTAATGCGCGAGTTCTTCCGGCTTCTGCCAGTACTCCTCGAGCGTGGTGCGCGGCAGGCCGATGCCTTCGTAGAAGCGGATGCGTTGATCGACCCAGTACTTGTGCCAGACTTCCCAGCCCCAGTTGGGCTGCGGCTCGCCCTGCCAGGAGCCGTCGGCGACGGTGGCCACGCGGCCGTGGATGACCTCGATCACCTCGTCCGGCTTGATGAAGAACTCGAGCTCCATCTGCTCGAACTCGCGCGAGCGGAAGGTGAAGTTGCGCGGCGTCACCTCGTTCCGGAAGGCCTTGCCGGTTTGCGCGATGCCGAACGGCACCTTCTGCCGCGAAGTCTCGAGCACGTTCTTGAACTGGGCGAAAATGGCCTGCGCGGTCTCGGGGCGGAGATAGGCGACGCTGTCCGGGTCCTCCACCGGGCCGACCGTTGTCTTGAACATCAAATTGAAGGGGCGGGCTGGGCCGAGGCCAAATCCGCTCTCCGGGTGAAAATCGGCCGACTCAGTTACTTGTTCCTTCTTCGAGAGAACCGGAAGGACCTCGAACCGGCACGGTCCAGAGTAGTACTCGACAGCCTTCTTGAATGCACTTTCAGCAGGCTTCCCGGCCGGAACTAAAATCGCCAGTGATCTTGCGTCCATGTTATCGCACGTGTACGTCAAGATCTTGTTGCTGGCTTGCAGCAATGGCTCCCCTTCTAGTGCCGCCGTGTACTTCCCGCCAGTCCGTCGGCGTTCAGAAATGAGATGTAGGAGACGGGCTTTGTCGATTTCGGCCAGAGAAGCTGGCGCGTATCTGTCAATGTAGTCCTCGACCGATCTTCGCCCGTAGTCCGAATCGGGATCATCGTGGGCGTAGCCGGGGGAAGGATCGTACAAGGCACCGACGAAGTAATAGGCAGTGCCAGACTGCGATTCAACCTGATCTGCTCGGACGCGCTTTTTGGTCACCGGACATTCCCGCATCATGTCCGCGAACGTGTCCACGTGGCCGGACGCTTTCCAGATTTGCGGCGCCATGATGATCGTGGCTTCGAGGCCGGCCACGTCTTCGCGCTCGTGGACCATCGTCCGCCACCAGAGGTCCTTCACGTTGCGCTTCAGCTCGGCGCCCAGCGGGCCGTAATCCCAAAAGCCAGCGATGCCGCCGTAGATTTCCGACGACTGGTAAATGAACCCGCGCCGCTTGCACAGCGACACGATCTTCTCCATCAATTCGTTGACTTTCGGCTCAGCCATAAGGCGGTCAGTGTCCCGGAACCGCCAAACGGCTGTCAAGTTGCGCCGGTGGGCGAAACCGATGCCAGCCCGGCAGGCAGCCCGAGCGAACGGCGCACCTTGGACTGCCCGGCGTCTCAGACCTGCGCTCTCCGGCGCGCCCGGCGGGTTGACGGAGCGCCGGTTTCCAAACCGGCTTAAGCGCAGGGCGGGATTTAGGGGCGTCGAACTCGGAGCGACGTAATAAGCCGGCTGAGAAGCCGGCGCGCCGCCGAAGACTCCGGAACGCACCGCTTGACGGCCCAGCCCCACGGAAGTCGTTTACCGGGGCCGACTGCTTCGCCAGACTCCGCGCCATGCCGACGTTCGTTCTGGCCACGCGTAACCGTCACAAGGTCGAGGAAATCCGCGCCGTCCTCGGCGCTGGCCACACGTTTCTCACCTTGGTGGATTTTCCCGACGCTCCGGCGGTTGTGGAAGACGCGGCGACCTTTGCCGGCAACGCGCGAAAGAAGGCGGAGGCACTCGCCGCCTGGCTGGCCTGCAGCGCCGGCCGGTCAGTAGGCGCGGACGCGTGGGTGCTGGCCGACGATTCCGGGCTGGAAGTGGACGCGCTGGGCGGCGCGCCCGGCGTGCACTCGGCGCGGTTCGCCGCGCGTGACCGCGGCCAGGCCGGCAATTCCACCGACGCGGAGAACAACGCCAAGTTGTTGCGCCTGCTGGCCAGCGTGCCGGCGGAGCGCCGGACGGCGCGCTTCCATTGTGCGCTCGCGTTGGCGCCCGTCGCGGCCCGGCCTGGCGCGGAGACGCGAGTCTTCGACGGCGTGTGCGAGGGGACGATCTTGTTCGAGCCTCGCGGGCAGCACGGTTTCGGCTACGACCCGTTGTTTCAACCGGCCGGTCACCAGGAAAGCTTCGCCGAGTTGGGCGAGCCGACGAAGAACGCGATCAGCCACCGCGCGCGCGCGCTGGAGCAATTGCGCCGCTGGCTGGCCCGCTCGATCGAGGCGAGTTAAACCCGAAAACCGAAGTCGAGTTGGGGAGCGCACGCGGCCCGCGTGCGGTTTTCGGCGCCCTCGCCGAAAACGGCTTTCGCCAGAAACCGTGCGCCCACCACCGGAACTGGGCGGGCTCAAGGCGCAGGACGCGAGGCGCGTCCCGCCACACCCGAGGGCGGGTGTGCTCCCCACCTTCGGAATTCGAGTTAAAGCGCAGCTTTCACCGCCGCCACCAGCGCGGCGACGCGCGTCGCGAGCGGAAAATCGGACGGCGCTTCAAGCGTGTAGCTGTGCCGGGTCTTGTTCTGGATCAGGTAAAATGCCTCCGGCCAGCGCGGGCGCTGGGCGGGGTCGAGGCTTGGCCGGATGACGCCGTTGTGTGCCTCGCGATCGTCGATCAGCGGCGAGCGATCGACCGGGCAAACCTGGGCCGCGGCGCTCACCATAAGTTCCGCGAGGGAGGGCTGGCCGTCCGGGTTCACTTCGTAAAGGTAAAAACCGCTGGCCTCCCAATCTTCGTGCAGGCACAGCGCAAGGTCGAAGGCCGGTTGGCGTTCAAGCCAGGCGATGTGCGCGCGGACTTCACCGGTTTCACGGTGACGGTAGTCGCGGTTCAAATCCACGCCGTCCGCGTTCTCGCGGCGGTTGAGCGCATAGCCGGCCGGATTCAGGCACGGGCAGAGCCAGATATCGCAGTCGCCTGGCCAGGCGTCCGCGGCGAGCAAATCACGGGCGGCCAGCGGGCTGGCCGGTTCGTCACCGTGAATGCCGGCGGAAAGGTAAAGCCGGCGCCGCGGTTCGGCGACCTGCCGGGTCAGCGCGAGCAAGCGAAGCGTGGGTGAGGCTGCGAGCCATTCGGCTCCCCAGCCGTGCTGCCGGGCTGCGGCGAGTTGGGCCTGCAGGACAGCGTCGATGTCGATCGTTTCGCCGCCGTAGCTGCCGTGATTATGCCCCAGTCTCTGCACGCGCCGAAACTAAGCGGGCGAGGCCGCTTGTCCAATGACCGGGCGACTTCAAGCGGCACTGGCCAGCGCGGGGGTCGCGGCCGCGGGTTCGGACATACCTTGGTAACCGTCCCACTCGAGGCCGAGATCGCGGAGCATTTGCAGGTCCTTTTCGACCGGCTGGTTCAAGGTGGTGAGGTAATTGCCCACCATGAGCGCGCTGGCGCCGGCCATGAAGCCGAGGCTTTGCAGGTCGCGCAGATTTACGGCGCGCCCGCCGGCCAACAGGATGTTCGCTTGCGGCAGGACCAGGCGGAAACAGGCAACGGTCTGGAGGATCGCGAGCGGCGGCAGCGGCGGATTGTCCGCGAACGGCGTGCCGGGAATCGGGTTCAGGACGTTCACGGGCACGAAGTCCGGCGCCACCTCCTTGAGCGCAAACATCAGGTCGCACCGGTCGGCGCGCGTTTCGCCCAGGCCGAGAATGCCGCCGGAACAGACGCGGATGCCCGCAGCCTTCAGGTGGCGGATGGTCTGCAGCCGGTCGTCGTAAGTGTGCGTCGAGCACTGTTGCGGGAAGAACCGCCGCGAGGTTTCCAGATTGTGGTTGTAGCAGGCCAGGCCCGCAGCGCGCAGACGGTCGGCCACGGCCTGGCTCTTGATCAAACCCAGCGCGGCGTCGGGCCGGACCTTGCCGTCGCGCGCCAGCTCGGCAATGCGCTCGCAGACTTCGTCGAGCATTGGACCTTCATTCAGGCC
>JAKCAB010000769.1 GCA_021839785.1 bacterium
TGAGAGGTAAGGGGTGAGAGGCGAGGGGCAAGGGAGGAAGACGGAGAGCCAGGCACGAGCGGTTCGGCGTCCGGTTTGGCGCGGTCCAATTCGCTGAGTCGTCGGGTAATCTTGGATTTTTGGGGGCGGGCAACCGAATCAGGTTTGAGCAGCCGCTCGGCGCGCCGCGCCAAGGCTTCGCGCACCACCGCGCCGACGCTGGCCACCTGGTCGATGCCCATGAAGGCGTCCACTTCCGGAAACAGCTTCGGCAGATCCTCGCGGAACCGTTGCGGCAGGCAGCCGGAAACGATCAACGCTTGGCCGCGATGTTTCGCTTCGCGGACCTGGGCGGATTCGAGGATGGTGTCCACGCTCTCCTCCTGCGCCGCGTCGATGAACGAGCAGGTGTTGACGATCACCGCGTCGGCTTGTGCCGGGTCGTTGGTGATTTCGACGCCGTCTTTGAGCAGCGAGCCGAGCATGATTTCGGCGTCCACCAAGTTCTTGGCGCAACCGAGGGAGATCAGGCCGACGCGCAAGGCGGGCTTGGGTTTGGATTCGGAACTCACGAGGTGGGGTAAGCGGCTGACGGCAGCCCGGCGCTGAAACGGTTGGCCGGGGTCAACGCGGTGCCGGCGGCAAGGGCAGGGTGTCGCCACTGCCCTGACCGGCTGGCCGATAAACGGCCGGTTGAATGCCCTTCAGCGGGTCGGCGGCGCGGGCTTGTTCGGTGGCGCGGTAAATCCAGGTGGCGCCCACGACGAGCACGATGACCACGATCGCCGGCACGGCCACGCGCCAGTTGATGCGCGAAAGCTGGAGCATCAACCGGTCCAGCGTGCCTTGGTGTTCGCCGGTGAGACTGGGGTGCTCGCGGAATTTCTCCGTCTGCGCGAGTTCCGCGTCCAAGGCGGCCATGATGGCGGCCTCGTCCGCGTGCGTGACCCGCGCGTAGGTGCGCACGAACCCGCGGATGTACACCGGCGCGGTGAAGGCGTCGTAGTTGCCCTGCTCGACGGCAATCACGCGGTCGGCCCGCATCTTGGTGATGTCGGCGACCTGTTGCCGCGTCAATCCGGCGGCTTCGCGCGCACGGCGCAGTTGTTCGGCGACGGTGGCCATCGGGTTGAAACTAGGGTTTCCAGGGCCGGTTGACAACGCCGCAAGTCGGCCTTGTCAAGCGCGGTGATCGGCGGGCAAAAAACAATCGCCTCCCGCGGCGGCCAGTCTTAACTTATCCCCAATGAATGGCTTGCTGGCTTCTTTGCTCGAGTTGATCCGCCGGACTTCCGCGGAAATTTCGGATGACGTGCAGCGGGCGATTCTCGCCGCGCTCGAAAAGGAAAAGAAAGGCACCATCGCCGAGGATGCGTTGAAGATCATCCAGAAGAACATCGAACTGGCGAAACAGAAGTCCCAGCCGATCTGCCAGGACACCGGCAGCGTGCTGTTCTACGTGGATTGCCCGTCGGGTTTCGACCAGATCGGTTTCGCCGAAACCGCCCGCGAGGCGGTGACGCTGGCGACCCGGAAAGGGTACCTGCGCCAGAATTCGGTGGACTCGATCACCGGCAAGAACGACGGCACCAACGTCGGTCCCGGCGCGCCTACGTTTCATTTCCATCAGCACCGCTCGCCGGAAGCGCAGGTGCGGTTGATCTTGAAGGGCGGCGGCTGCGAAAACGTCGGCGCCCAGTATTCGTTGCCGTCTGAAAAGCTCCACGCCGAACGCGACCTCGACGGTTGCCGGAAAGTCATCCTCGACGCGGTGCTGCAGGCCCAAGGCAAGGGCTGCGGTCCCGGCGTGCTGGGCGTGTGCATCGGCGGCGATCGCGCGACCGGCTACGAACTTTCCAAGACGCAGTTCCTCCGGCTCCTGGATGACCGGAACCCGATCCCGGAGCTGGACCGGCTCGAACAGGACATCCTGAACACGGCCAACGAACTCGGCATCGGGCCGATGGGTTTCGGCGGCAAGACCACCTTGCTGGGCGTTAAAATCTGCGCGGCCAACCGCGTGCCCGCCTCGTTTTTTGTGAGCATCAGCTACATGTGTTGGGCGTTTCGCCGGATGGGCGTGGCGCTCGCGGCCGACGGCCAGATCGCGAACTGGCTGTGCTGAGGCCCGATTGCGTTGGACAACCCGAACGTTTTTACCATGCCTAAGTTGCTGACCGCTCCGGTTTCTGAAGCTCAAAAGAGAGCGCGCTGAAGGGTGGTGATGCTTGTCGGGGCTGGTTCATGCACGCAAATTGCCCCACCATGAAGACAATCCACGCGGTGTTCCAAAGCGATGGCGAGTGGTTTATCGCCCGCTGCCTGGATCTGCCGGTGACCACGCAAGGCAAGACCCTGGCCGCCGCGAAGAAAAACCTGCGCGAGGCCGTGGAACTTTATCTCGAAACTTGGGGCGAGCCCGCCGCGCAACCGGTCCGCGAAGTCTATTTGACCAGCTTGGAAGTGGGCGCATGAGCCGCCATCTGCCAAGCGTATCTGGGCGCCAACTTGTTCGGACTCCGCAGCGCGCGGGGTTCGTGCTGTTGCGACAGAAGGGCAGTCACGTTTCGATGGAGAAACGTTCGGCGGACGGTTATTGGCGCATGGTGGTGCCGCTCCACCGGGAAATCCGTCCCGGCACCCTGGGCGACATCCTCAATCGAACAGGTTTAACCAAGACGGAATTGGCCGAGTTACTTTGATCTTGAATTAACCGGTACCCGGTGGCGCTCCGATGGACTTCCCGATTTATCCAATGCCCCAATTTCCCCCGGTTTCCGATGCCCAAATCCGCGCGCCGAAGGGCGGCGGCGAGTGAAGCGGCGTTGGGGTGAAAACGTTCGAGGATTGTTTCGGCCAGGCGGTGCGGCTGTTTTACGCGTTTTACACGCAGACTTTTGTGGATGGCAAACGGCTGTGCGTCGTGGTTGAGTATCTCGCGAGCGACGCGTTTGTGGTCACGGCTTACCGGATCGACAAACCCAAAGCGGGAGAAAATTTATGGCCGACAAAGTAAAAGTCTGGTTCGACGCGGAGGCGGATTTTCTGGAAGTCCGCTTCTCGGACGCCGCTGGCTACGAAAAGGCCACGGCCAACGACGCCGTGATGGAGCGGGTGGACACGCAGGGCAACGTCATCGGATTCAGTGTCATCGGCGTAAGCCGGTTCAAAAAATCCAAGCCGCTTGTGGCTGGCTCGGTAGCGTCTTGAGCTATGACCCATTTAACTTTTCCCTTCACCGAAGAAAAAATCCGCGCGCTCAAAGTGGGCGACGCCGTGGAGATCACCGGCACGTTGTTCACCGGTCGCGACGCGGTTCACAAGTACCTCGCCAAGGGCGGCGCGTTGCCGCCGGGGGTCAACCTCCGCGACGGCATCATCTACCACTGTGGCCCGGTGGTGATCAAAGACGACGCCGGCCGCTGGAAGGTCGTGGCCGCCGGGCCCACCACCTCGGCGCGCGAAGAGCCTTATCAGGGCGACATCATGCGCCGGTTCGGCGTGCGCGGTGTGATCGGCAAAGGCGGCATGGGCGCGAGGACGCTGGCCGCTTGCCAGGAGGTCGGCGCTGTGTACCTGCACGCGATCGGCGGGGCGGCGCAGGTGCTGGCTGAGCACATCAAATCGGTGCGCGGCGTGTATTTCCTGGAGGAATTCGGATCGCCCGAAGCCATCTGGGAATTCGAGGTCGAGCGCTTTCCGGCGGTGGTGACGATGGACGCGCACGACGGTTCCTTGCACAAGGAAGTTTTCGAGGCCAGCCAGGCCGAGTTGCTGAAACGGCTCTGAGCCGGCGGACGGCGGACGGCGGAATCGCGCTGCCAAGCAGAAGAAGCTTGCACCGCGGCGCAAGACTTGGAGCATCCCCGGTTTTGCGTCGCGGGCCTTGCCCCGACCCTCCACCCGCGTGCCCGTGCCCGCCGGTGGAATCGGATTCACGAATGAAGAAGACAGAACCAAAACGCATTTTGCGGTTGGGCTTGCCCAAAGGCAGCCTGCAGGAAGCCACCATCGAGAAGATGGCGAAGGCCGGCTTCAACATCACCGTCAGCAGCCGCTCGTACATCCCGTACGTGGACGATCCCGAACTGGAGATTCGGTTCATTCGCGCCCAGGAAGTCAGTCGCTACGTCGAGCACGCGCACCTGGACGCCGGCATCACCGGCCTGGATTGGATCCACGAGAACAACTCGAAGGTTCACGAGGTGGGCGAGTTCATTTTCAGCAAAGTCACCCGCCAACCCGCGCGCTGGGTGCTGGCCGTGCCGGAGACTTCGCCCGTCCAATCCGTGAAGGATCTGGAAGGCAAACGCATCGCGACGGAGGTGGTGAACATCACCCGCGCCTACCTGCGCCGGAACAAGGTCAAGGCCGAGGTCGAGTTTTCCTGGGGCGCCACCGAGGTGAAGGCCCACGAGATGGTGGACGCGATCGTGGACATCACCGAAACCGGCTCTTCGCTCCGCGCCAACAAACTCCGGATCGTGGACACGCTCATGACCTCCACGCCGCGGTTGATCGCCAACCACGACGCCTGGCGCAACGCGTGGAAGCGCGCGAAGATCGAGCGCCTGGCCATGCTTTTGAAAGGCGCCTTGGAAGCGGAAGCCAAGGTGGGCCTCAAGATGAACATTGCCGAAAAGCACCTGGCCAGCTTGCTGGCGTCGCTGCCGGCACTGCGCAATCCGACCATCGCCCATCTGAGCCAGCCGGGCTGGGTGGCGGTGGAGACCGTCATCGACGAGCACGTGGTGCGCGATTTGATTCCCCAGCTCAAGGCCGCCGGAGCCGAGGGAATTATTGAGTATCCTCTGAACAAGGTGGTATATTGACCCGCACGCAAAACCTATGGGTTCACTGAAAAAACGCCGGAAAGCGAAGATCAACAAACACAAACGGCGGAAGAAGCTCCGCCAGCACCGGCACAAGAAGCGCACCTGGCAGAAATAGCCGGGCCGCGTTGGCGGTCGAACGACAGAATTCGGGGGCGCAGGCACGAACTCGTGGCCTGCGCTCACTTTGCTGATATGGCGGGCACGCACGCACGCAAAAGGCGCGGTCTGTGGCTCGGCGTGGCCGGCCTTGTCGGGGCGCTGTTCCTGACCGGCTGTGCCGGCGGTTGGCACGCCACCGACAAGCGATCCTCCACCGCGCCGGCCGCGACCTCCCCCACCGCTGGCGAGTCCGAAATCAACCGCCGGGCGGACCTTTACGGCCACTTCGCCGCCGGGATCGTGTACGACGTGCGGGACGAGCCGGCGAAGGCGGATGAAGAGTTCAACGCCGCCGTGCAGGCGGACCCGCGCCAAGTGCAATTGGCGGTGGATCTGGCCCAGCGCTACCTCCAACGCCGCGAGCCAGCCAAGGCCGTCGAAATCCTGACCCAGGCCAGCCGCCAGCCGCACGCCGGGGGACAGGTCTTCGGTTGGCTGGGCGAGGCGTGCGCGCAGGCCAACGACCAGCCGGGCGCCATCGCGGCCTACCGCGAAGCCATCAAACGCCTGCCGCAGTCCATCGTCGGTTACCACGGCCTGGCCCAGCTCTACCTGCGGTCCAAGCAGACCAACGAAGCTTTGGGCGTGCTCGAAGCGGGGGCCGCTCAGAAGCGTGTGAGCGCCGCGTTCCTGGTGGACCTCGCCGGCTTCCACATCGCGGCTGAGCGGACGCACCTCCTGCCGGCTGAAATCACCAAGCCCCGCGCGCTGGCCTTGCTGGACCGCGCGGCGCGGATGAATCCCACCGAGCCGCAGGTGCTCCAACGCCTGGCGGAAGGTTACAAAGCGCTGGGCGAACTCAAGCGTGCCACCGCGTTGTATGAGGATTTGGCCCGAACCCACCAGCCGAGCAACCCGGCGATGCGGCTCGCGTTGCACGAGCAGCTTTTCCAGCTCTACATGCGCGCCGGCGATTCGACGAACGCCACGCGGCAACTGGAGGCGATCAAGGCCGATTATCCAAGCAACCCCCAGGTGCATCTGCTGCTCGGCGCCCTCTGTTCGGACGAGAAAAAGTTCGCGGAGGCGGAACAGCATTTCGAGACGGCCATCCTGCTCGATCCCGCCCTCGAACCGGCCTACTACGATCTCGCCGGCGCCCAACTGGCCTTGCGCAAGCCGGAAGCGGCCTGGGATACGATCGAAAAGGCGCGCGCACGCTTCAAGGTCGGCTTCCTCACCGAGATGTACAGCGGCCTGGCGCTGGCGGCGGAGCAAAAGTACGTCGAGGCGCTCAACCATTTCGGCGCCGCCGAACTGCACGCCAAGGTCAGCGAGCCGGAGCGGTTGAACGATTTCTTCTACTTTCAACTCGGCGCGACGAACGAGCGCGCCGGGCGCTACGACGAGGCCGAAGCGGCGCTGCGCAAATGCCTCGAACTCGCGCCGGACAATGCCGAGGCCTTGAACTACCTCGGCTACATGTGGGCGGATCGCGGCATCAAACTCGACGAAGCCGAAAAGTTGATGCGCGAGGCGCTCAAGCTGGAGCCCGACAACGGCGCTTACCTGGACAGCGTAGCCTGGGTGC
>JAKCAB010000854.1 GCA_021839785.1 bacterium
CCAGGCCGACAACCGCTACATGACGGTTCAGCCATTCTCCCTGAACACCTCGACCCTGGTGCCGACGCCACTCCACAAGGCGTTCGATGCTACTTATGGCAATTATGTCGATGCCGCCACCGTGCCGGGGGGCGGGAATCAAGTGTCCCGCACCGGCGGCACCGTCGTCGGCCTGGACAACGGCAACTTCGCCGTCGTGAACGACGACAAGACTGGTTTCCTCAGCACGGTCGGCGAGGTAACTACCGCCAGCATCATCACCCCGGACGGCGCGATCGTGAAGGGCCCCTGGTTGGTGGATGAGCACGACATCTGGGACAACGTCGCTCCGTTCAAGGGCGGGTTCTGTGTCCGCGTGCACAACCTGCTCTACTTCTATGACAACGGCGGCAACCTGAAGGGCCAGGTGGACCAGGCCACCTCGGGCGCCAGCTTCGATGCCGGCCGCGGCGACGGCACCCGCATCTTCGGCCACATCAACAGCCCGTACGTGTACCTCACCGGCCGGGCAGCGAACACCCAGGTGGTCAAAGTGGTGGCCTTCGATTCGACCACGCAGAAATTCGTGGCCATTGCGGACGTGAACGAAGGCGCGTTCACCGGCAACTTCGACCGGGCCACCGGCGCGGTGGATGCCTTGAACCGCCTGACCGTCTCCTGGGTTTCGCAACCCACCGGCTACAACAAACAGCAAGTGGCGGCGCGGGTCCTCGCGTTCGACGGAACGAAGTTCACGCCGCTGACCGCGAGCTTCTTCCCGTTCATCAACGCGGCGACCAATAACATCCGCACGCTCCAAATGACCGTCGCCATGACCACCAAGCAAATCTGCGTGGCGGCCAAGGGCGAAATCAATTTGGCGAACAAGCCGGAGCTGGATGCGGACTCGCCCACCGAAATCAACTTCTTCACGGTGATCAGCCACCCGAATCCGCAGGACGATCCCACCCCGCCGGTCGGCGGGGCCGGGCCGAAGTTGAGCGTCAGCCGCAGCGGGAACAACCTCACCATCTCGTGGGATGCCGCGGCCACCGGGTTCACCCTGGAATCCAAGGCGAGCCTCTCGGACGCCACCTGGACCACCGTGGGTACGGCGAATCCGACGACCGAAGCCATCGGTGCCGGCAACAAGTTCTACCGGCTCCGCAAGTAACGTCTGCCCTTCAGGGGCGGCCGGCGGGGTTCACGTGGACCTCGCCGGTCGTCCTGAACGAGTGGCCGGTTTCACTCGATAGTCATCACCGGCGGGTTGCGAAAACGGGGAGCGCCCCTCGCAACCCGCCTTTCGTTTGCTCGCGATTCTGGATGCTCCGGCCGCCGAATGTAGCGGATCGCGCGCAGGCCCGGCGCGGGACCAGCTACGCCGCGGCGATGTTGACGAGTTTCTTGGGCACGACGATGACCTTCTTCACCGTCTTGCCCGCCAGAAAAGGCTGCACCTTGGGCGCGGCCAGCGCGGCTTGCTCCAACTGCGCCTGCGTGATGTCCGCCGGCACGACGATCTTGTCGCGCAACTTGCCGTTCACCTGGACCGGGATCTCCAGCGTGGACTCCACCAGCAGCGCGGGATCGAACTCCGGCCACGGCGCGTAGGCCAGGGACGCGTGGCGAATCGCGAATGACGCAGCCAGCTTGGCCCAGAGTTCCTCGGCCAGGTGCGGCGCGAACGGCGCGAGCAATTGGAGGAAAGGCGTCAGGACGCTGACCGGCCGCGATTCCCAGGCCATCGCCTCGTTCACGAACACCATCATCGCCGAAATCGCGGTGTTGAAGCGCAGGCCGTCGAGGTCTTCGGTGACTTTCTTGATGCAGGCGTGAAGCGTTTTCAATTGCGCCGGCGTGGCGGCAACATCTTCGATGGCGGCATCCAATTTGATTATCCCGAGCAGTTCTCCGCGCCTCTGCGCCTCGGTGGCTGTCGTTTCGGCCTGCTCGAACGCGACCTCGGATTTCTCGTCCACGAACAGCCGCCACACCCGGCCGAGGAAGCGATACACGCCCTCCACGCCCTTGGTGCTCCAAGGTTTCACCATCTCCAGCGGACCCATGAACATCTCGTAAAGGCGGAACGCGTCGGCACCGTATTCCTGGAGGATGTCGTCGGGGTTGATGACGTTGCCGCGGGACTTGGACATCTTCTGGCCGTCTTCGCCGAGGATCAGCCCTTGGTTGACCAGCTTAAAGAACGGCTCTGGCGTGGAGACATGGCCGAGATCGAACAAGACCTTGTGCCAAAACCGGGCGTAGAGCAGGTGCAGGACCGCGTGCTCCGTGCCACCGACGTACAAGTCCACTCCTGGTCTGGTGGCTGTGCTCGTGAGAGCACGGCTAACATTCGTTTGCCGCGAACTCGCGTTCGCAGCCGCAGACGATCCCATCCAATACGCCTCCGCCTCTTGGCTCACGAAGGTTGCGCCATTCTTAGCATCCAGATACCTCAAGTAATACCAGCAACTCCCCGCCCATTGCGGCATGGTGTTCGTCTCGCGCGTCGAGCCGTCGGTGAGCGTAAGCCAGTCTTGGGCGCGCGCCAAGGGCGGTTGGCCGTCGGCGGTGGGCTTGTAGTCGTCGAGCGGCGGCGGGAGCAGCGGCAGGCTCTTCTCCGACACGGCTTCGTGATGGCCGTTCTGCCAGACGATCGGGAACGGCTCGCCCCAATAGCGTTGCCGGCTGAACAGCCAGTCGCGGAGCTTGTAGTTGATGGTTTTCTTGCCCAGGCCCTTCGACTCCAGCCAAGCGGTGATTCTCTTCTTCGCCTCTGCAGTGGGCAGCCCCGTGATGGAGCAACCGGTTTCAGCATCCGATGATTGAATGCTGACGCCTTGACCTGTGAACGCTTGCCCGAACAAACGGGGCCACAACCCATGGGCGCTTTGCAGACGCTGCCCGAAAACGTCGTTGCCATCGCCGAGCGCCCAGTCAGCAACAGCATCCCACTTACACGCGATCTCGTAGTCCAGTTGCCTGTCCGGGTCTTCCGGCGGCTCGGTCACGTCGGTGAGATCGAAAGCTTGCATGGACATGACCCGCATCGCGCCAGCCTGAGGGCGCAACATGTCGGGGCGAAGCGTTCCGTCCGCCAACAACCCGTCCAACCACTCGGCCGGTGCCATGACAACACACCTCATCTCCAAACCGTACTTCACCGCAAACTCAAAGTCCCGCTCATCATGCGCCGGCACCGCCATGATGGCGCCGGTGCCGTAACTGATAAGCACGTAGTCGGCGATCCAGATGGGAATCTTCTCGCCGTTGACCGGGTTGATGGCGTAAGCGCCCGTGAAAACGCCGGTCTTTTCCTTCGCGAGTTCAGTGCGCTCGAGGTCGCTTTTACGCGCGGTGTGCTCGCGATAATCCTCGACGGCCTGCCATTGTTCCTCAGTGGTGATTTCGTCCACGAGCCGATGCTCCGGCGCGAGCACCATGTAAGTCGCGCCGAATAGCGTGTCGGGCCGCGTGGTGAAGACGCGGATCGTCTCGCCTGAACCGCCAACCTTGAAATCAACCTCCGCTCCTTCGCTCCGCCCAATCCAGTTCCGCTGCATCTCCTTCAGCGAATCGCTCCAGTCGATGGTGTCGAGGTCGTTGAGGAGTTTCTCCGCGTAGGCCGTGATCCGGAGCATCCATTGGCGCATCGGCCGGCGAATGACTGGAAAGCCGCCGACCTCGCTCTTGCCGTCGATGACCTCCTCGTTCGCCAGCACGGTGCCAAGCTCGGGACACCAGTTCACCGGCGCTTCGCTGACGTACGCGAGGCGTTTGGAGTCGCGGTAGGCGCGGCGAGCGGCTTCCAGTTCGGAATTCCCCTCACCCACTCTTTGGGCACCCTCTCCTCCACTGGGGGAGAGGGCAGGGTGAGGGGGTTGCAGCTCCGCCGGATATTTCAGCGTGCTGATCGGCGCGGCGCGGTTGGTTTCCGGGTTGAACCACGAATTGTAAATCTGGAGGAAAATCCACTGCGTCCAGCGGAAGTATTCCGGGTCGGTCGTCGCGACCTCGCGCGACCAGTCGTAGCTGAAGCCGAGGCTTTTGATCTGGCGCTTGAACGTCGCGATGTTCGCCTCGGTCGTCTTGCGCGGGTGCTGGCCGGTCTTGATGGCGTATTGCTCGGCGGGCAGGCCGAACGAGTCCCAGCCCATCGGGTGCAGCACGTTGAAACCGCGCGCGCGCCGGTAGCGGGCCAGGATGTCCGTGGCCGTGTAGCCTTCCGGGTGCCCGACGTGCAAACCCGCGCCGCTGGGATACGGAAACATGTCGAGGATGTAAAACTTCGGCGGCAGCTCGGCCGCGCTGGGCGTTTTGCCGCCCAAGCCGTGGCGCACGGCGAAAGGATGGTCCGCGGGCAGGCGTTCGCCGGGATTCCAGGCGCGAAAGGTTTGCGCCGCGTCCCAGGCCGCCTGCCACTTGGGTTCGATCAGGTGAAACGGATATTGTCTCCGCGTGCTGGACATAAAGCCGGCAGTGTGGGCCAGCCGCGAACCTGCGGCAATGCGAGAATCGCCTCCGCAGCCGGGCGCGGGCGCGCTTGGTTTGGGGGCGCGTGACCGTCTCGGTCGCAGCCGCGAGGTCTTGGTGGCGACAAGGTCTGGCGGGTCGCGGATTGGACATCCGCGCTCCGGCCCAAGGTTCGGCGAGGCAGCGCGGGTAGGACATCCGACGCGGGCCGGACCTCCGTGCTTCTGCGGCTGGGACACCCGGGCGCCGGTCGGTCAATGCCACGTTTTCCCTTGCAGGGCAGCGATCCCGGCCGGCCTCGCCGTCAGAAAGCGGTTGGGTCCTTGAGCCGCGGCCAGAAATCGAGATGCGCCGCCGGGCACCGCCTTCAGCCGATGGCGATCACCGCGAGCCGGTGCCGTTTGGCGAACGCAGCGGCCTGCTCATGCTCCAATAACAGTGTCCGGCCCGCCTCCACGGCCAGGACAGCCACGCCGCTGGCCGCGCAAGTCTCCAGCGTCTTGAGGCCCACCGTGGGAATGTCGAAGCGCATGTCGTGGTCCACCTTGGCAACCTTCACCGCCACCGCGCCGCCCCTTGACCCGGCCAGTTCGCCACCGCGCGCGAGGCATTTGTCCGTGCCCTCGAACCCTTCGACCGCCAGCACCGTGCCTTCCTTGACCACCACCGTCTGGCCGATTTCGAGGCGCGAAACCTCCTTGGCCAACCGCAGGCCAAATTCCACGTCAGCACGCTGCGAGGCCGAAAGTTGTGGTCCAAGCGCAAAACCCGGCCCCGGCATCAACGGCCCCAGCCAGGGCGTGGCGGAAATGAGTTCCACGCCGTCTTTCCGAAGCTCGTTCGCAATCGCGCCAAAGATGGTGTGGGCGTTTTTTTGTTCGAGCCGGAACAGCAGCGCCATCGCCCGCAAATCGGGACGCACCTCGAACAAGTTTTGGGGCGCGATTTGACCGAGCATGACGCACTGCCGGATGCCGCGCCGGGTGAAGGCGCCGATCAGCTTGCTGAGCTGGCCAACGCGCAGCCAGACGATTTCGTCCACGAGGCCGGCCAGGGCGGGATCGGTCTCGCCTTCGAACGCCACAGCCACGATGCGCCGCAGGCCTTGCTGGCGGCCCAGGCGGGCGAACTCCAGTGGCAACGAGCGGTTTCCGGCGATGAGTCCAATTTCGGTTGGCAATTCGATCACGCGCTGACCTTAGCCGGGCCGACGACAGAAACAACCTCGCGCTGGCCGGACGTGGCGTCCTAGCCCAGCCTTGGCCCGCTGCGAACCATCGAGGCTTTGGCGGCGCGCCGGCTTCCAGCCGGCTTAACGCTGCAGCGAGGCGAGAGGCGACATTCCAGCGGTGCGAGTGGTTTCTGACGCAGTAAGCCGCTTGGGAAAGCGGCGTTCCGATCAGTGGTTTCGTCCACCCACCCCGGATGATCTCGTATCCGCGCCTGGCCTCGGTAGGGCGAGGCTCCCGCCGAGCCCAACAATTCCAACCGCCGAGGCGCCACGACGCAGAGGTTGAATTTGGAAGTCAGGAAAGCCGGAAGCTCAAGTCACGGCTCCGCGGGAGCGTCGCCCTACCAAGCTCCTGTTCAATACCCCATCAGCCTGATCTGACGTCAGCGTCTCGCCCGGCCATGAAGTTTGGCGGCGCGTCCGGTTTACGCCATCCAGGCGCGCGGGCGGTTTTGAATCGCCGGATCGGCCAGGAGCGAACGCGCCAACGCGACGTTCGCCTCGACCTGAAAATCGAACATGCCCACGCAGATAAAATCCGCGCCGCTCTCGAGCGCATAGCGGAAGCCCGACTCCGGCCGGATGGCGCCGGCGGCCAGAATCTTGAAGGCGATCCACGGTTTCTCGAGCTCGGACATCACCCGCACCGTCCGTTCCGGGTCCATGTCCCAGTAATTGTCGGCCTGGTTGTCGATGACCCTCTGGCTTTGATCCGGGCGCCGCGCCGACCAATACTTCGCGTGATGGCAGGTCTTGACGTAGAAGTCCGGATCGAAACGGCGCTTCTCGGATTCGACCACCACCTCGATCTGATGC
>JAKCAB010000035.1 GCA_021839785.1 bacterium
ATCCGGCGCGACCGGCTCGCTGCGCCACGCGCGGAAAAGCCACGGTTGGACGACCGCCATGCGGCCAATCATGAGGCCGGACACGCCCGCAAAATGTTCCGGATTGCGGCGCAAGAGCTCCGGCCCGTGCAGGTCGCCACTGGCGATGATCGGCAGGCGGGTGGCGCTGGCGAGTTCCGGCAACAGTTCATGCCGCGCGCGGCGGCGGAGTTTCTCGTCCGCGAAGCGCGGGTGGAGAATCACCGCGTCCACGCCGCAATCCGCGAACAGCCTGAGCCGGTCGGCGAGTTGCGCGCGCCAGCCTTCGCGCGGCAGCCCGAGCCGAATTTTCACCGTGAGCGGCCCGGCGAGTTCGCGCCGCATCGCGGTGAGGATGGCCGCCAACCGCTCGCGATCCTCGAACAGCGCCGAGCCGGCGCCAGCATGGCGGACGTTCGGCGTCGGGCAGGCGCAATTCAGATCCACGCCCGCCGGCTCCAATTGCGCCAGGCACGCCATGATGGCCGGCACCTCGGTCGGTTCGGCGATCATGAGTTGGTAGATCACCGGGCCTTCCTGTGCACGCCGCCGCGTTGCCGCCGAGGTCCGGAGGTTTTCTGCTCGAAGCCACCGACCGCACAGCATTTCGGTGAACAGCGCGCCGTGCCCGCCGAAATCCGAAACGAGTCGGCGGAACGCGCTGTGGGTCAAACCCGCCATCGGCGCGCAAAACAGCGCGGGACGGAACTCCACTCCGCGCAGGCAGAGCGAACTGCCCCGGCTGCCGGGAAGCGGCGTAGCAACGCACTCCGGCGCGCTCACGCCGCGTTCGGGTCCGGATGCGCCCAGGGCGCGCGGTACGGGCGGCGGAGCAGTCCATTGGCCTCGGCATCGCCCACCACCGTGTGCGTGGCGGCGTCCCATTTCAGCGTGCGGCCGAGTTGTTGCGAGTGATTGGCCAGGATGCACGCCGTGCTGGAAATGTGCGCCTGCTCGATGTCGGCGACGGGCCGGCTGCGGGTTTCGCGGGCGGCCAGGAAGTTGAGCCAGTGCCGACGCATCGCGGACGCGACGTGGCGTTCGAGGTCCTTCTCGGTGCGGTCTTCGGGGTACTTGGCGTACTCGAACAAGGCCTCGCCGCTGAGGCGTTCGCCACCGCCGAGCGAGAGGAATTCGTACTTGAACACGCTGGTCTTGAGCGTGCCTTTCTCGCCGTGGAAGATGGCGGCCCACGGATAATCCGGGTCGGGCATCGGACCCCAGGTGCGATGGTTCCAGGTGACCTGCAGATTGTCGAAATCGAACGTCGCGGTCTGCGTGTCGGTTATGTTCGCGCGGCTGGCCTTGTCATTCAGAATCCCGCCCCAGGACGTGATGGTGTGGGGCCAGCCGAGGTCGAGCATCCAGCGAACCATGTCCAGCATGTGCACGCACATGTCGCCCATGATGCCGTTGCCGTACTCCATGAACGCGCGCCAACCGCGCGGGTGGATGATGCGGTTGAACGGCCGCTTCGGCGCCGGGCCGGTCCACATTTCGTAATCCAGGTAATCCGGCGGCGGAATGTCGGGCGCGCTGGCGAGGGTGTCGCCGTTGCGCATGTGCCAGTAACAGCAGACGTCCACGCTGAGGATCTTGCCGAGCCGCCCCTCCTTGATGACCCGGTCGCGGGCCTCGATGAGATGCGGCGTGCTGCGGCGTTGGGTGTTGACCTGCACCACCCGGTTGTATTTGCGCGCGGCGGCCACCATCGTCTGGCTCTCGATCACGTCCGTGGCGGTGGGTTTTTCCACGTACACGTCCATGCCGGCCCGCATGGCCTCGATGGCCGGGACGGCGTGCCAATGGTCGGGCGCGGACACCATCATCACATCCACGTCCTTTTCCGCGATCAGCTTGCGGAAGTCGCCGTAGGTGCGCGGCTGCTTTTTCGAGGCCTGGCGTTCGGCCACCATCGCGGCGGCGGCGGCGAGCATCCGCGAATCCACGTCGCAGAGTGACACCACCTCCGCCGGCGCGACTTGGAGCAGGCGGAACAGGCTGCCTTTACCGTACCAACCAGTGCCCATCAGGCCGACCCGGAGCGGTTTCTCGGCGGCGAAGGTGGTGGGCACGAAGCGACTGGCCGCGGTCAGGGCGAGTCCAGAGGACGCGGTCTTGAGGAAATGGCGGCGATTCATGGGCTCGTTAAGCCACAAACCGGGGAAAAACTCAATGCTGCAGAATTCCGATGCTTCCGCGTTCAAGTCCTCACCCGCGTCAGGGCAGTTCGACGAGCCGATAATAGCGTTCGGCCACGGACTCCGGATCCGGATCCTCCACGGTGATTTCCCGTCCCTCGCCGGTCACAGGATTGGGGCTGAGCTCAGTCCAGCATCCACCCGCGAGGTTGGGAGCCGTCTGAACGACATAGGTTCGGCCCGCAAACGCCCAGAACGACAGTTGCGGTCGATCTGGCTTCTCGATCCGCGAGAGTCTGAGCGGTAGCCGGAGCGCGTAATCCCCGTCATTACCCGCGGCGATGGCCACGATGTCACGGATGTGTTCCGGAACCACGCTGCTCACACTGCTGGGTTTGCCCCAACGGACGACGGTCCCATCCCGCTTGAGCGCCAGTGCATGTGAGTCCGTCATGGCGATCGCCACTACCTGCTCAATGTCGGCGGGTATCGTCCTGACCAGCACGCCATTGCCCCAACCCGCGACCTTGCCCTCGGCGGTCACGGCCATCGAGTAGTTACCGGCCGCGGCCAGAGCGGTGACGTTGGTGAGATCCGGTGGCGGGTGCGCCTGGCCGACTGAGTTGTTCCCCCAGCCCACCACCGTCCCGTCCGCCCGGAGCGCCAGGTTGTGTTCGAGTCCCGCGGCGATCGCCACGACGTTGCTAAGCCCGGGCGGTTTGGTCTGGCCGCCAAGGATGTCCCTCCCCCAATCCTCGACCGTGCCATCGGACTTCAGAGCCAGGCGCTGGAAGGGTCCAGCAGCCAGGGCGACCACGCCGCCAAGCCCTGACGGTTGGGGATACGTATCCAGCTTTCCCAAGTCGCGCCAAGTCGCCACCGTCCCGTCTTGCAGGAGCGCCATGCCATAGGTGACGCCCGGCGCGACGGCGACCACCTCTCGTAGATCCGGCGGCGGGCGGACCTCGATGCCTGACTCTCCGGACCAGCGAGATACCACCGTGCCATCCGGGCGGACTGCCAGCAGGTGATTGGCGCCGCCTTCGCTGCAGTTGGCAATGCCCATGAATTCCTCGGAGGCCAGGGCGTACTCATCCATCCCTGCGGTGCTTTGCGCCCACGGCGTTAGCTCCCCCTCCGGCCGCACGGCGAACGCGGGGCTTATCCCGCTCGCCAGGGCGACAACGGGGCCCACGTCATCGCGGACTTGCTGGATCGACGGGTCGAACAGGAAGCCATCAGAGGTCAGCCCGTATGTTAGGCTGTCCCCGGCCGCGATCGCGACGACGTTCGTCGGCCAGCGTGGACCACCGCCGCCGCCTTTCCACGCCACGAGCTTGCCGTCGCTTTGGAGGGCCGCGCTGTGATTCGGTCCGGCGGCAACGGCAATTACATTGCTGAGGCCGGCCGGGACGCTGACCTGCCCTTGCCTGTTGTAACCGAAAGCGCGGACGGTGCCGTCGGCGAGGGCCACCAGGCTGTGTCGTCCACCGGCCGCAATCGAAACGACATTGGAGAGATCCGCTGGCAACGCCAAACGCCCGTCGGCCGAATTGCCCCAGCCGACTACCGTTCCGTCGGCGCGCAGCGCCAGGGTGTGCGACAGGCCGGCGGAGATGGCGACGACATTGCTCAAACCCGGAGGCACTGCCACCTCCTTTGTGGAAAACCCACCCCATGCTAAAACCGTTCCATCGCCCCGGAGCGCAACACTGAATGCGCCGCCTGCGCTCACTGCAACGACATTGGACAAGTCGGCAGGCGGCACTGCCTGGCCACGCAAGTTGTCGCCCCACCCGATCAAAGTGCCGTCTGTCTTTAAGGCCACCGAGTGGCTTGGACCGCACGCTACCGCTTTGAACCGGGTTCCCGGTTCAATGTACGGAACCACCCTGCGGCCGAAGGCAACAAGGTGTGCTGTCGTCGCCGACTCGGCAGTGGCGCAACCCCGCAGGAACAGGATGCCGAGTAAGACAGAAGTTCCCGCGGTACCAAAAGACAAGCATCGTTGCCTTGAGGTGTCCCCGCACACGGACCTTGAGGGAGAGTGAATCGCTGGCGTCATGAGAAATGTGATTGCTATAAGGGTTGGATTCTCGATCACGGCCCAGCAGAGTTTCCTGCAGCCGCCGACATGGAATGGACATCCCAGCTCATCTTCAGGAGGCTGGGTGTATCAGGTGAAGAAGCCACCGGCATTCTCCGTTGGAGCCAAGGTACGCCCGCCTTGGTAGAACGGTTCACTTCGGCCGCCTTTCCATTGCCGGACGCGATACAGGGTGGCAAAGGTGAAGTCCGGGGCGCCGCCGCCCTGACCGCCCACCAGTTCGGCCCCCCGCCGCACGTTGTCCATCATCCAGGCTGGTAACAAAACGTGGTAGGGGTTGCGTTTGACCTCGCCCACGTGGAACGAAATGCCGGCGATCAGGTCGGCCACGTCCGTCTCGGTCGAAGCCACCAGGAGGTTGGGATCGTCGCACTGGCCCCAAAACTCGGTCTCCACCGTGTAGCAGGTGAAGTCGGGTCCCAAGCTTACCAAGGCGTCGTCCAGCAGCCAGTGGACGCCGACGTGGGTGCTGTTCCAGTCCTGTTCGTGCGGATAAAACACCACGCGCGGGCGATGCTCGGCGAGAATGCCGGCGATGATTTTCACTTTGTCGGACCAGCCGGCGGTGTCTTGAGCGCGCGCGTCCAGGTTCACCTCCTCCAGACCGTTGGGTGCGGTTTGGACCAGGTCAAAACCGAGGAAAGCGCAGGCGTTTTTCAACTCGGCGAGCCGCCCGGCCTGGCGCTCGCGCTTGCTGCCCTGGGTGACCGCCACGTTGACGACGCGGAAACCCGCCTCGCGCATGAGCCGCAGCGCCAGCGCGCCGATCACGCATTCGTCGTCGGGGTGAGGCGAGAAAATGAGGGCCTTGGGCGCGTCCGGCGTGAGGGTGGGGCGGGGCAGGGGAGCGAAGCCGCCCCAAGGGAGTGCGGCGCCCCGGCGGGAGAGAGCCGCGAAGTCCGAAGTCAACTGTCGGTATGGATGCATAGCGCAACCCCGACGAAAAGGCGCTCGCGGAATTGCGGCAAGAATATTCAGCCGACGTTCTCAATTTCACGACCACGGCCTGGAGTTTGACGGGGACGGGCGCGCTTGCCACAGTTCGCGCCCGACATGGCACACATCCATGAACAGATTGATTTCACCGTGGTCGTCGTCGTCGTGCACGACTCCCGGGTGTTGCTCGTTCGCCACCGGAAACTGGACCGCTGGCTGCCCCTGGGGGGCCACATCAATCTGGACGAAGACCCGGAAACCGCGGCCTTGCGGGAAGCGCGGGAGGAAAGCGGCCTTGAGGTGGAGTTGCTGGGAGAACGCCCGCCCACGACCGGCGAGGGCACCCGCGCGTTGATCGCCCCGCGCTTCCTGGACATCCACCGCATTTCGGACACGCACGAGCACATCGGCCTGATCTACTGGGCGCGGCCCAAGGCGGGCGAACTGGCCCTGGCGCCGGACGAACATCACGACATCCGCTGGGTGACGCTGGCGGAGATCGACGCGTTGAGTCCGCCCGTTTCGGCGGCGGTGAAGTGGTATTGCCGCCAGGCGCTGGCCGAGGTGCTGCCGAGCGCGGAATCGGTTGCGCCCGCGTGAGCGTCCCGGTTCGTCCCGGGCCGCGCCTCGATTTCATGTTTTCCTCCCGCGTCAAGGTCGGCGTGTTCGTTCTCGAAGGTCTGAACGCCCTGGCCACCACGCTTTATTTCACCTACCTGTTTTTCAACATGCGGGACCGGTTCGGGTTCTCGAACCTGCAGAACCTGGCCCTGGCTGCCACCAGCGGTTTGGTGTACACGGTTGGCGTCTGGTACGCGGGCCAGTTCGCCCAACGGCGCGGTTACTTCCTCGCGCTCAAACTGGGTTTCTCCGTCATGGGCGTCGCGATGCTCCTGGGAAGCAGCCTGCGGACGGTGCCCGGTCAATACGCGGCCATGATCCTCTGGACGCTGGGGATGTGTTTTACCTGGCCGTGCCTTGAAGCGATCACCAGCGAACGCGAGTCGCCGACGCGTTTGAAGCGCCTGCTCGGCATTTACAACGTGGTTTGGTCCACCGGCGGCGGCGTGGCCACGTTTGTCGGGGGCGCGGTTCTGGAACACCTGGGCGCCGCCAGCATTTACCTTGTGCCGGCGACCTTGCACGCGATCCAAGTCGCCTTGGTGATCGGGCTGGAACGGTCGCATCGCGGGCGGCCAGCACCCACCGCCGCGGCGCCTGGCGGGCCGTTGCTTGCGGAGACGGAAGCCCGGCGATCGCCAGTCTCGCCGCGCGCGTTTCTCCTCATGG
>JAKCAB010000235.1 GCA_021839785.1 bacterium
ACACGGTGGACGCCACACAAACGCCGATTCGCGTCCTCCAGGACATTCTGGCCATCCTGGTCACGCTCTGAAGAGCCATGTCCTCCCAGTTTCGCGATCTCATTGCCAGCGAGCTGTACTGTCCGAAGTGCGCCCGCTCTCAACCGGTCCGCGAGCGGCTCCTGCTAATCCTGCCGGACGGCGAACTTCACGAGTATCTCTGCCGCCGCTGCGGCACCTCGCTGGGCGAACGCAAAGTGACCGGACCCCGCGTCGCGCCGCCGCCGGGCCACCGACATCCCCCCGGCGCCGGTCAACCACCGCGGCCGCCGCGAGGTTTGCTCCGCTGAGCGATCTCCCCATCTCCGCGCCGTGCGCCCTCGCCCAAATGCCGCCGCCCACAGTGCCCCGCCACCGATGGCGACACCTTTGCGCATCGTTTTTTTCGGCACCGCCGAACTGGCCTGCGCCAGCCTCGCGACGCTGGCGCGCACGCCGGCTTTCCAAGTGGTGGCGGCGGTGACCCAGCCGGACCGCCCCAAAGGTCGCGATCTCAAGCACCAGCCGTCGCCGGTCAAATCCCTGGCGCTCGAACTCGGGCTGCCGGTCTGGCAACCGGAACGCTGCCGCGCGCCAGGGTTTCTGGCACAACTGCGCGCCGCCGCCCCGGCATTGATCGTCGTGGTCGCTTACGGCCAGCTTTTGCCGCCGGCGCTGCTCGCGATACCCGCGCTCGGTTGCCTGAACGTCCACGCCTCGCTGCTCCCGCGTTACCGCGGCGCCGCACCGATCCAGTGGGCGATCCTCAACGGCGACGCCGAAACGGGGGTCACGATCATGAAGATCGATGCAGGACTGGACACGGGCGACATGTTGACCCGCGCCGCCACGCCGATCCTGCCCACGGACGACGCGCACTCGTTGCACGGCCGGCTCGCGGCGCTGGGCGCCGGGCTGCTGGTGCGAACCATCGAGGAGTACGTGGCCGGGCGGATCGCGCCTCAAGCCCAGCCCGCGAGGCACGCCAGCTACGCCCGCAAGATCGTCAAGGACGATGGCCGCCTCGATTGGAGCCGCCCAGCCAGCGATCTGCACCGCCGGTTGCGTGCCTTCACGCCCTGGCCGGGGGTGTTCACTCACCTGCCCACCGCCAAGCCGGTCTTGCTGAAGATTTGGAAGGCGGAGACGGTATCCGCGTCCGCCGGCCGGCCGGGGGAGATTCTCCAAGCCAACCGCGACGGCGTGGTGGTCCGTTGCGGCGAGGACGGCTGGCGCATTCTGGAGCTTCAACGCGAAGGCGGGCGGCGCCTCGCGACGGCGAACTTCCTCGCCGGCCATCCGTTGGCGCCGGGCACTGTTCTCGGCTAAGCTTGGCCCACGCGGCGAGTGAACCCTTGCCGGGCCGGAAACAACCAATCCCGCGGCAGCCTTGCCGGTCGGGAAGACTGGCTCACCGCACCCGGGGCCAGGGTGTTTTCGCACGGTCAGCCGAAAGGCGCGGAGCGGTCGGCTGGACGCCTGGAGCGGCTCGAATCTGCTTGTCATCACGCAGGCTCGCCGCAACGGTATGGGCCGCCGCCCGGGCGGGTTCCCAACCGGCCAGACCTCGGACAGGCGGTCCGATTTGCTCAGCCCGACTCATTATGGACGTAAAGTTGCCGAAGCTAGGTGAAGGCGCCGAATCCGGCGTCGTGGTCTCCGTTTTCGTCAAGGAAGGCGACACGTTGGTGAAGGATCAGTCCATCCTCGAAATCGAGAACGAAAAGGCCGTCGCCTCGATCCCGTCGCCGGTCGCCGGCCAGGTGGCCAAAGTGTTCGTGAAACCGGGCGACAAGGTCAGTGTCGGGCAACGCCTGGTCGCCGTGGGCGAGGCCGGCGCCGCGGAGCCGGCGGCACCCGCCCGCGCCGAATCGATCCCCGCCCCCGCCGCCAAAGCGGCCCCGCGGACCCGGGCCGCCGAGCCCGAGCCGGAACTGGACGCCGTGGATTTCTCCGAAGCGGAAGGCAAACCCTCCGCCCAACCGGCCAGCGCCTCGCCAACCATCCGCCGCCTGGCCAAGGATCTCGGGATCGACCTCGCGCGGATTCGCGGCAGCGAGCGCGGCGGACGCGTCGTGTTGTCGGACCTGAAAGCCTACATTCAACGGCTGCAGCGTCTGGCCGCGCGCGCGGCCACCCCGGGCCAGGCTCCTGCGAAAATGGAGGTGGAACCGGTGGACTGGTCCCAGTGGGGGCCGGTCACGGTCAAACGGCTCAGCCCGCTGCGGCTGACGATCGCCCAGCGCATGGCGCGCAGTTGGGAGACCGTGCCGCGGGTCACGCAGTTCGACGAGGCGGATGTGACGCGGATGCTCGAACTACGGAAGCGCTTTCAGGCCGCCTACGAGCAGCGCGGCACCAAGCTCACGTTGACGCCGTTGGTGATCAAGGCGGTGGTGACCGTCCTGCAGAAACACCCGGCGCTGAACTCGAGTCTGGACCACACCGGTGAACACCTGGTGCTCAAATCGTATTTCCACCTCGGCATGGCGGTGGACACTGAGGCCGGCCTGATGGTTCCGGTCATTCGCGATGCCGACAAAAAGTCCCTCGTCGAACTGGCGCGTGAACTCGAGAACCTCGCCCGGAAGGCGCGCGAGCGCAAGCTGACGGCCGACGACATGAAAGGCGGCACGTTCACGATTTCCAACCAAGGCGGCATCGGCGGGGCGCACTTCACGCCGATCGTGAACACCCCGGAGGTGGCCATCCTCGGCGTGGGCCGCGGCACGGTGAAACCCGTCTGGCGCGACGGCAAGGTGGAACCGCGCACGCTCCTGCCGTTGGCGTTGTCGTACGATCACCGCGTCATCGACGGCGGGACCGCGGCGCGGTTCATCGCCGACCTTGTGCAGGAAATCGAGCAGTTCGCGGAACACCTGGTGACACTTTAACGATGGAACCCATCCAAACTGACATCGTCGTCGTCGGCGCCGGGCCGGGCGGTTACACGGCCGCGTTTTACGCCGCCGATCATGGCCAGAAGGTCGTCCTGGTCGAACGTGAAGCGCGTCTCGGCGGAGTCTGTCTCAACCGCGGCTGCATCCCGTCGAAGGCCTTGTTACACGCGGCGCACACGTTGAACCTCGCGCAGGAGGCGCAGCATTGGGGCATCCGCTTCGGTGAACCGAAGGTGGACCTCGCCAAGCTGCGCGCCTGGAAGGAGTCGATCCTGCAAAAGCTCGGCAACGGCGTGGCCCAACTCGCGCAACGCCGGAACGTGCAGGTCCTCACCGGGCGCGGCTACTTCGAGGACTCGACCACGATCCGCGTCGAGACCGCGGCCGGCCAGCAGTTCGTGAAGTACGAGAAAGCCATCGTCGCCACCGGCTCGAAGGCGGCGATGCCCAAGGCGTTCGACCTGGGCAACCCGCGCATCATGACCTCGACCGAAGCTCTGGATATTGAGGAAATCCCCAAGACGCTGCTCGTGGTTGGCGGTGGCTACATCGGCATGGAGTTGGGCACCGTGTATGCCACGCTGGGCAGCCAGGTCGTGGTGGTGGAGGCCGCGGACGGCATCCTGAGCGGGGCCGATCCCGACCTGGCCCGGCCGATCGCCGCGCGTGCCGCGCAGCGGTTCAAGGAAATCCGCACCAAGGTCAAGGTGCTGGACATGGCCACGAAAGGCCCGCAGATCAAGGTCACCATGGACTGGAACGGCGAACGCGTGGAGGAACTCTACGACCGCGTGCTGGTGTCGGTCGGCCGCGTGCCCAACGCCGACGACCTCGGCCTGGAAAACACGCGGGTCACGCGCGATGACCGGGGCTACATCGAGGTGGACGAGTTTCAGCAGACGCAAGACCCGGCCATCCTTGCCATTGGCGACATCGCGGGCGGCGTGCTGTTGGCCCACAAGGCGTCGCGCGAAGCGCGCATTGCGGTGGAACGCATTCTGGGCGAGTCCGCGACCGAGGACGACTTCATCATTCCGGCGGTTGTGTTTACCGATCCGGAACTGGCCTGGTGTGGCGTCACCGAAGCGGAGGCGCGCGCCAAAGGGTTGACCGTTGAAGTCGCGAAGTTTCCCTGGTCGGCGTCGGGCCGCGCGCTCACGTTCGATCGCCCGGACGGCATGACCAAGCTGGTCGTCGATCCGGAAACCGAGCGAATTTTGGGCGTGGGCATCGTCGGCCACGGCGCAGGCGAACTCATCGCCGAAGGCGTGGTCGCGATGGAGATGGGCGCCACGGCGATGGACCTGGCGCTGTCGGTGCACCCGCACCCGACGCTGTCCGAGACGCTGATGGAATGCGCGGAGGTCTTCTACGGCCACGCCACCCACGCCCTGGCCCGCAAACGGCGGGACGTGACCAGCGCCTGAACGGGGGCGCCGCGCCCGCTACGCCGCGGCCCAGCGGGTGTGCGCCGGTGACCGGAACGCGCCGCGGTTTAGCCGAATCGAGGCTGGCCAAGGCGGCCGGCATTGTGTTTGTTCAGCCGTGAGAAGGACGCAGACCGGAAGAAGAAGATGATGAGCGTTACCCGATCGTTATTCCTGGCGGCCCTGCTGGGTTGGCTTTTGCCGGCCGCAGCCCAACCGACCAACACCAACGCCGTCCTCCAGGCGGAAGGGGCATCCGCTGCGACGAACGCTCCCGCGGCCAAGAAGCACCTCACGCTGGGCCTGGACCAGGTGGAGTTTCTCCAATCCGATTTGTTCGGGGAGCCCCTTTGGAAGTACCTCGCGGCGATCGCGTACCTCGCACTGGCCATGGCGAGCGCCAAGATTATCGACTGGCTGCTGAACGCCCGGTTGCGAGCGCTGGCCGCGAAAACCAAAACCAAGCTGGACGACATCCTGATCGACTTGATCCGCGGCCCGGTGCGAGTGGTGGTGTTCGTTATCGTCCTCCATATCGGGCTGGACTTGTTCGCCTTCGCTCCGTGGCTGAGCCGTTACATCTCCATCGCTTTGCGAGTGGTCGTGGCCTGGTCGCTCACTTACGTGGTGCTGAAGCTGACCGACATCTTCCTCCAAGTGTGGCGGCAGCGGGCGGTTGCGGCCGAAGACAAGCTCTTCGACAAACACCTGTTCCCGATCATTCGCAAGGCGCTGAAGGCTTTTGTGGTCGTGACCGCCGCGCTGCTCACTTCGCAGAATCTGGGGGTGAACATCACCAGCCTGCTGGCCGGCCTCTCGGTGGGCGGGCTGGCGCTCGGTCTCGCCGCCCAGGACACCATCGCCAACCTGTTCGGCGCGGTGGCCATCTTCCTCGACACGCCGTTCCGGGTCGGCGACCGCATCCAGGTCGAATCCCACGACGGCGTGGTGGAGGAAATCGGGGTGCGCAGCACGCGCTTGCGGAACCTCGACGGCCACCTGGTGTCGATCCCGAACAAAACGATGGGCAGCGCCTCCATCGTGAACATCTCCAAGCGCCCGAACATCAAGACCGTCATGAACATCGGCGTCACCTACGACACCTCGACGGAGAATGTGAAGCGGGCGTCGGCGATTCTGAACGAGGTTTTCCAGAAGCACCCGATGACCGCGGACGTCTGGATCAGCTTCAACCAGTTCGCCGATTCCTCCCTCAATTTTCTGGTCATCCACTGGTGGAACTCGACCGATTACCAGGCCTACCTGGCGGGAATGCAGGAAATGAACCTCGAGGTGAAACGACGCTTCGATGCGGCCGGCATCGCCTTCGCTTTCCCGAGCCGAACGCTTTACGTAAAACAGGATTCAGACTGGCGCATCCACGACGCCGCCCCGGCTGGCGCCGCCGCCTGAGCGCCACGGCCGGCCGGCTTAAGGACTCGACAACCGCAACCCGACGATTCCAGATTCGACCCGATGCTAGCGAGCAAGCTTCAGACCCGCCAGGACGAGCAGCACACGGCGGGCACCCGCGTCCAGACTGCGCTGGCCGAGGTGGAGCGGGCCATCGAGCGCTCGCAAGCGCACCTGCTGTCGCTGCAAAAGCCGGAGGGCTACTGGCTGGGCGAACTCATGGTGGACACCACCATCATGTCGGACCTGATCGCCTTCCGGCACTGGGATGGGAAGGGGGATCCCGACTGGCAGCGCAAAGCCGTCAATTACATCCTTTCCAAGAGATGGCGCGGCGGCGGCTGGGACAGTTACCACGGTGGTCCGGCCGAGGTGAACGCCACCATCAAGGCCTACCTCGCGCTCAAGCTCGGCGGCGTGCCGGTGACCGACGCGCGGATGCTGCGCGCCCGCGCGGTCGTGTTGAGCCTGGGGGGCGTGCCGCGGATGAACACGTTCTCGAAGCTCTACCTGGCCTTGCTCGGGCTCTACCCCTGGAAGTACGTGCCCACCATCCCCTGCGAGGTGCTGCTGATCGGCAAGTGGTTTCACGTCAACTTCTGGGACATGAGCAACTGGAGCCGGGCCATGCTCGTGCCGCTGGCCATCATCAACCACTTCCGACCCACACGGCGTATCGGCATCGAACTGACCTAACTCTTCCCGGAGGGCTATCACGAGCGCGATCTG
>JAKCAB010000299.1 GCA_021839785.1 bacterium
TGTCGCAACTAGCGCGGCGCGGATTAACCGAAAGCAGTTTGGTGGAGTTTATCCGTCACGAAGTGGGCATCTCGCATCTCATCGCGGTCGTGGGCCTGGCCGGCGAGCCGATCACGCCACGCGAAGCCGCGGCCCAGTATCGTCGCCTTAACGAGCGGCTCGATGCCGACGCCGTCGTTTTCTCTTCCTCCAACTTTCTCGCCGCGGTGCAGGTGGACCCGGAGCAGCTCGCGCGTTTTTACACGAACCGGCAGCAATTCTACCGGATCCCGGAAAAGGTGCAGGTCCAGTACGTCCGGTTTGACTTCACGAACTACAACGCCCAGGCGGAAGAGTTTCTCGCCAAGCGCACCAACCTCACCGCGGAGATCGACGCCCTTTACCTCAAGGCAGGCGCGAACCGGTTCGTGGACACGAACGGCCAAGTCATGACGCCCGAGGCGGCCAAAGCCAAGATCCGCGCGCAAACCGTGGAAGAGCAGGAGCGCTTGGCCGCCCGCCGGGAAACCGCGAAATTCGGCACCGAACTCGAGAAACTGAAACCCTTGAAAGCGGAGAATCTGGCCACCTTGGCCGCCACCAAAGGCATGCCCGTCAACACCACCGCGCCGTTCTCCGAAGTGGAAGGCCCGCGCGAAATTGCTCAAAACCAAGCCTTCGCCCGCGCCGCCTTCAGCCTTTCGGAGGCCCAGCCAATCTCGTCGGGCGTCGTGGGCGAGGACGCGGTTTACATTCTCGCCTTGAAGGACCGCCTCCCCAGCGAAGTGCCGCCGCTGGAGGCCGTGCGCGAGCGCGTCACCAGCGACTTCAAACGCGACCAAGCCCAACTGATGGCTCGCGAGGCGGGCACGAACTTTGTGACCTCGCTGACCAATCTGCTCGCCCAAGGCAAGAGCTTTACCAATGCCTGCGCCGAGGCGAAAGTCACCCTGATCGTCCTGCCCCAATTCACCCCATCCTCGCGCAGTCTGCCGAACTGGGATCGGCGCATCAACCTCGAACAGGCGAAGTACGTGGCCCAGAAACTGGAGCCCGGCAAGGCCAGTGCCTTGATCCCGACCGCTGACGGCGGACTCGTCCTCTACCTCAAGGCCCGGGAAGCCGTGACAGACGCCGAACTCAAGGATGCCCTGCCCGGCTATCTCGCCGAACTGCGCGAACAAGGCGAATTCTCCACCTTCAACGATTGGTTCCAGCACCAGATCGAATTGACGGGCATCACCATGCCGTCGGCAAACGGTGAAACCCAGTAGGGCCGCCGGCGGGGTTGCCGCTTTCGCGGGCCGTTGCCAACGAGCCTTTGGACCGCGTGCCGGCGCGAGGTCCGCGTGACCAAACCGATCAAAATCTCGTCGCGCGCGACGCGCGAATTCTGGGAACTCGAAGTCCTGTTCGAGGACGCCGACCTGCTCGCGCTTGAAAAGCCTGCCGGGTTGCCCGTTGCGCCCGATCCCGAAGACCCGGCACGGCCCAGTTTAATGCGCCTGCTCCAGGACGGCATCGCCGGCAAGGCACTTTGGGCGACGGATCGGCGGTTTGATCAACTGGCCAACCCGCACCGGCTCGATGCGGAAATTGGCGGCGTCCTGGTGCTTGCGAAAAACAAAGCGGCGCTCGCCAACCTGGCCAATCAGTTCGGGTCGGAGCGGACACTCCGGTCATACGTCGCGCTCGTCCAAGGCGCGCCGGCGGAGGCGGCCTTCCGCGTCGAAGCCAAGCTTGGCCCGCACCCGGACCGGCCGGGCACGATGCGGGTGGATCCCCGCCAGGGAAAGCGCGCGGCCACGGAGTTCACGGTGATCGAACGGTTTGCGGGCCACACCCTGTTGCGTTGCCAGCCGCTGACCGAACGACCGCACCAGATTCGCGTGCATCTGCGCAGCCGGGCGTTGCCGGTCGCGGGCGACGCACGGTACGGCGGCCGGCCGCTGCTGCTGTCCCGCCTCAAGCCAGGCTATCGGTTCAAACGCGATCGGGACGAACTGCCGCTGGTGGGCCAGGTGGCGTTGCACGCGGAGGAACTCACCCTCACCCACCCGGTGACGGCGGAGCCGCTGACCGTCCGGTCGGCGTGGCCCAGGTATTTGAATGTGGCGTTGAAGTTCCTCCGCCGTTACGCCCCGGACCGGTCCGGGGCCGGTCCGGAACTGCCTTCATTGCCGCCCGGCTAGGCGTCTTCCTCCTCGCCCTCTTCCTCGATGCCTTCACGGATGCGGCGGGACAGCCGGGGCCGGATGAAGCCATAGACCAGATAAGCCGAGAAGATCACCGGCAGGACCAACGGCAGAATTTTTTCGCGGAGCACCAGCAGGAGGCCCAGGAAAATCAAGGCGCCAACCAACCGGGCGAACCGGCTGCGCACGTTCAAATTGATGGACTTGAACGACGGGTACTTGACCTCGCTGATCATCATGAAGGACAGGAACAGCATGAGGACGGGCAGCGAATAACGCCAGATGCCGAAGCGCAGTTCGCGCGCATCCCACCACATGATGAACAACGTCAACGAGGCCACCAGTCCCGCCGCCGCGGGGATCGGGAAGCCCAGAAACTCCTTGCCGCCGCCCCCGCCGGCCATCGTCGCCAGGCAATTGAACCGCGCCAGCCGCAGCGCGCCGCAGATCAGGTAAATCGACGCGATGAACCAGCCGATTTCTTGGTGCTCGACGAAGACGTCCTTGAGCACGATGCGGTGGACCAGAAAAGCCGGGGCGGCGCCAAACGAAATCAGGTCCGCCAGCGAATCGAACTCGCGGCCAAAGGGACTTTCCGCGCCCCCCCACCGCGCCACCCGCCCATCGAGGAGGTCGAAAATGCAGGCCAGCAGGATGAAGAACAGCGCCTGCTTGATGTTCGCGAACTCGGCGGAACTTGGATCGGCCTCTACAATTCGCGTCAACGCGACGAAGCCGCAGAACAAATTGCCGCCGGTCATCAGGTTCGGCAGGAAGTAAATCCTGAGCCGCGCCGAAGACAGCGCATCCGAAACCTTGGCGGGAGGCTCGTTCATGCTTGAGCGCGATGGGCAATCACGGTTTCACCGCCTTTGACCCGGGCGCCCAACGACACCGCCACTTGCGCGTCCAGCGGCAGGTAGAGATCCACCCGCGAACCGAACTGGATCAGGCCGATCCGCTCCCCGCGGGCCACGGTGGCGCCCGTCTCGGTCCACGGCACGATCCGCCGCGCGATCAGGCCGGCAATCAGCCGCACGGCCACCTTCTCGCCGGGGCGCTCGGTCGATTCGATGCCGAGAAAGAGATTCTCGTTATGCGTGGCCGAATCGCTGCGCAGGGCGTTGAGGAATTGCCCGTGCGTGTAGCGGCTCAGCGCGATGCGCCCCGCCACCGGCGCGTTTTGGACGTGCACGTCGAACACGGAGAGGAAAATCGAAATTCGCCGGCAGCGTCCGCCCAGGAAAGTCGGCTCCTCCGTTTCCTCGATCGCGTCCACCTTGCCGTGCGCTGGGGCCACGATCGCGCTGGCGGCGGTGGGAACGTTTGGGTTGGGGTCGCGAAAGAAGTAAACGCAAAAGAAGACGAACACCACCCACAGGCCCACCAGGGTGACCGCCATCGCCCCGAGCAATTCACCCAGCTTGCGCGCCAACACGCCGGCCAGCAAAAGGGCAACGACCAGCACCAGGCTCCAATAGACCAACCGCAAGCCGGCGCGCTTCGCCTTGCCCGCATGTTTCATGGCCGGCATCGTATCGCGCCCGTCCGCCCCCGCAAAGCCGATTGTTCGGCCCGGACATCAGACCGCGACGCTCGCAAGGCTTCGGTCAGCTTTGCGCCAGGACTTCCTCCACCTGGGCCTTGAGTTCGAGGAAATCGAGCACCTTCGCGTGGAGAATCTGCCGCTGGAGATCCGCCAGACCGCCGCTTTCGCGCAATTGCTTGACCAGCTTCTCCGGCTTCACTTGCTGCTGCGCGGCCATGTAAAGCAATTGGTTGGTCATCTCCTGCTCGGTGACCTTGATGGACTCCTTTTCGGCGATGCGGCCCAGCAGGAAGGCGACCTTCAGGCGTTCGCGGGCGCTGTTGCTGGCGACCGTGTAAATTTCGTCCTTCTTTTCGTCGATCGCTTCCTTTGGCACGCCGCGCTCGGCGTTGGCCCGAACGATGTCGTACACCGCGCCGCGCGTTTCCAGTTCGACCATCGAATCGGGCAGTTCGACCGTCACCCGGCCCAGCAATCCGGCCACGAGTTGGTTGCGCACGTCGCGACGGATCTTGGTCTTGAGTTCGTTGTCGAGATCCTTGCGCACGCCTTCCTTGAGCTTTTCCAGATTTTCGGCGCCGTAGGCCTTGGCCAGCGCGTTATCCAAAGCGGGCACGAGCTTTTCTTTGACCTGCACCACTTCGACCTCATAGACGCCCACCTTGCCGGAGAGCTCTCGGGCCACGAAATCCTGCGGGAAGGTCACCGTCACCGTCCGCTTCTCGCCCTTGCTGGCGCCGATGAGTTGGTCGGTGAAACCCGGGATGAAGTGCTCGGTTTGGACGTGCAGCCAGAAATTCGTTTGTTGCGTCAGGCCCTTGGCCGTGGGGGCCGTCTCGGTAATCGGCTTGCCGTCGCACGTGCCGGCGTAGTTGACCACGACGAAGTCGCCGGTCTGCACGGGCCGCTCGACATCGGCAAAGGTCGCCTTCTGCTCGCGCAAGGAATTGAGCGCGCGCTCCACGTCCTCGTCGGTCGCCACGCGGTTCTCGCGGCGCACGGCTAGGCCGGTGTAATCCGGGAGTTCGAATTGCGGCTCGGTTTCGACCGTGGCGGTGAAGATCATGGCCTGGCCGGGACCGAACTGGACCTCCTCGATCTGGGGCTGGCTGACCGGGCGGAGCTTGTGCTCGTCGAGCGCCTGGCGGTAGCTCTCGTTCAGGAGCTTGCGCTTGGCCTCCTCCGCGATGCGGTCGGCGAACGTCCGCTGCACCAGATGTTGAGGGGCCTTGCCGGGGCGAAAGCCCGGCAGGGTCACATGCCGGGCGAAGTCGGTTCGGGTGGCGTCAAAGGCCTTGTCCACCGCCGCCGCTTCGACTTCCACC
Source organism: bacterium (assembly GCA_021839785.1). Next base: position 5,049 of record JAKCAB010000299.1, read on the forward strand.
CGCAACAGTTTCTTGCACGGGCCGAGGTGTTCGATCGTAGTGCTCACAAAAGGCTATCCGTCTCCGCGGCGCGCCCCGCGGTCGTGTGTGTTCCCGGCCGGGCGCGCCACGAAGCCGAGAGCGGAGCAGGCTATGAAACCCGCCGCTCAGCCGTCAAGCGCGGCAGCGCGTGCCTGGCGGCGGCGGGTCGCCCGCTTGGGTCCACGGCCAGGACCGCCACCGTCGACGCGCGCAGTTTCCAGCCGTGCGGGGAAAATGTAATTGTTCGGACCTCTCTTTTCGCGTAGCACTTTGCCCGCATTGACGAAAGGCAACCTATGTTCGCGATCTTAACCTCGCTGCTGATCCTGCTGGTGCTGTTGGTGCCGTTGTTCCTGATCGGCGTGTTCCTCATCAGCGCCTACAACCGGCTGGTCACGCTCCGCAACCGCTACAAGAACGGCTATTCCCAGATCGACGTGCAGCTCAAGCGCCGGTACGACCTCATCCCGAACCTGGTCGAGACCGCCAAAGGCTACCTCAAGCACGAGCGCGGCACGCTCGAGGCCGTGGTCGCCGCCCGGAATGCCGCCTACTCGGCCAACCAGCGCGCCGCCGGCAATCCCGGCGAAGCCGGCGCCATGAAGGAACTCATCGCCGCCGAGGCGGGCTTGACCGGCGCGCTCGGCCGCCTGTTCGCGGTGGCCGAGGCCTACCCCGATCTCAAGGCCAACCAGACTATGGCCTCGCTGATGGAAGAACTGACTTCCACGGAGAACAAGGTCGCCTTCGCCCGCCAGGCGTTCAACGACTCGGTGATGGTCTATAACACCGCGCGGGAGAGCTTCCCGACCAATATCGTCGCGGGCCTGTTCAACTTCCTCGCGGCTGAATTGTTCGTCATCGAAAAGCCGCAGGAACGCGAGGCGCCGAAGGTGTCCTTCGCCTAACGCGGCGCCGGCTCGCCGCACCGCGCGGCGGGGCAGGCTCGCCGCGCGCCGGACTTCCCGCCGTCATGGATTTCTTCGATCGACAGGACCGCGCCCGGCGCCACACGAAGCGCTTGGTGTTTTACTTTGCGCTCGCCTTGGTGCTGACGGTGGCGGCGGTTTACCTCGCGTTCGCGCTCATTTTCCGGTTTCGACCGGAACACGGCGACGATTTGAGCCGGCTTTGGGATCCGATGTTGTTCACGAGTGTCGCCGCCGGCACCTCGTTCGTGATCTTCCTGGGCAGCTTGGTGAAAATCATGGAACTCAGCCGCGGCGGTTCGGCGGTGGCGGCCATGCTGGGCGGCACGCCGGTCAGCCCGAACACCTCCGATCCCGACGAGCGCAAGCTGCTCAACGTGGTCGAGGAAATGGCGCTCGCTTCCGGGGTGCCGGTGCCGCAAGTCTTCCTGCTCCGCAACGAGAAAGGCATCAATGCGTTAGCCG
>JAKCAB010000817.1 GCA_021839785.1 bacterium
GAGGTCATTGATGCCCAGATCGTCGGCCAGGATGAAGACGATGTTGGGCGGGTTCGCCGCTTGGCCGGCGCAGGCCATCAACGCCGCCAGCAGCGCCAGGATGAGGAGTCGTCGGTTCATGTCAGTTACGCGTTCGGATCGTCGTGAACTCAAACCAAGTCTCGCGCTGGGTGACGCGTCAGCGGAGGCTGGGCGCGTCAACGCTCGGGACTCCCGTCAATTTGCCCCGGCGAAGGCTTGATTGGCAAAGGCGTTCTGCCCCGTCGGGGACTTCCGGATTGCCATTCGGGCACCGACTGGCCGAAGGTCCGCCCCCGTGCACTGCCAGTTTCCAGACTTGGCTGGCCTCAGTGACCCACGGCAGGCCGGGCGTCGAGCCACCAGCCAGGAAGCGCCTTGTCCGCCGGGGCCGGCAATCTGGTTCCGAGGCTGATGAAGCCGACGCTCGCAGTCGATTTTGGCGGCCGGCGCATCAAGCTCGGCCTCGTCCAAGACGGCGCAATCTTGGCCCGGCAAGTCCTGCCTGCCCATGCGGATGAACCGCTGCCGGCGCGGCTGAAAGCGGTAGCCACAGCGTTGCGAGACCTCTGTCGGCAGCACGCACTCCGATCCGAATCCTGTGCCGGCATCGGTCTCGCGTATCCGAGCATCATCGACGTGGCACGCGCCCGCATTCTCGGCCATTTCGGGAAATTCGGCAACGCCTCGGCCGTTGGCCTGCGCGCCTGGGCTCGGACCGAACTCGGCCTGCCGCTGGCGATCGACAACGACGCGCGGATGGCCCTCGTCGGTGAATGGTGCCACGGCGCCGGGCGCGGTTGCGGAAACGTGGTGATGATCACGTTCGGCACCGGTCTCGGCACGGCGGCGATTCAAGAAGGCCGGGTGCTGCGCGGCGCGCACGGTCAGGCGGGGATTCTGGGCGGTCACTTGACGGTCCGTTACGGCGGCCGCGCGTGCGTTTGCGGGAACGTGGGGTGCGCCGAGGCGGAGGCTTCGACGTGGGCGCTGGAACCACTCGCGCGGGAGCGGCCGGATTTCGTCACCAGCGCGCTGGCCGGCGGAGCAGAAATTGATTTTGCCGCGGTGTTCCGACTGGCTGCCGCCGGCGATGCCTGCGCCCGCGCATTGCGCGATCATGCGCTCCAGGTCTGGTCCGCGCTGGCCGTGAGCTTGATCCACGCCTATGACCCGGAGCGCCTCATTCTGGGCGGCGGCGTCATGGCCAGCGGAGACATCATCCTGCCCGCGATTCGCGAGCACGTGGAGCGCCATGCCCACACGCCTTGGGGCAAAGTGTACGTCGTCGCCAGTGAACTCGGCGATGGCGCCGCGCTGCTGGGATGTGAGTGGCTGGTGCGGGAACAGATTCTCAAGGATCAAACGAAGTGAGGAACTCCACTTACGACAAATTCCCGGTGGTTGCGGTGCCGAACAGCGACGGCGCCTGCGTTGCAGGTTGGGAGGCCATTGGCCATCGCCTACGTGAGACGATTGCCCGGAGAGGCGCACGAAAGACCGTACTGGTGGTCGAATGTTATCCCGGCGTCGATGAGAGGGCCGTGTTGGCGACGCTGACGCAGGAGTTGAAACCTACACTGGCACTGTGCTCTGCGGAGGCACTCAAAAGCGAGGCGGAGGTCGATCGGCTGTGCGGGCCGTTTCTGGGCGGGGACGATCCGGTGTTCGGTTATCTGACCAACCTGACTTTGTCAGAGTTTTTCGAACTCGACGCCATCACGGCGCGCGCGCTGCAAGTGGGCGCCGTCGAGCGAGGTCTGGTGTTGGTGGTGGGTGTCGGCGCGCGGTTGATCGCGGAAGGAGATTTCCTCGTCTATGCCGATCTCGCGCGTTGGGAGATTCAGCAACGCCAGCGCCGGGGTGAGATCGGCAACTTGGGGGCGAACAACGCCTCCCAACCCGCCGGCCTGAAGTACAAGCGGGCGTTTTTCATCGACTGGCGCGTGGCCGACCGATGGAAGAAGCCGCTGCTCCGCCAGTGCGACTTCTTGCTGGACACCAACAAACCGCACGAGCCGAAGCTGGCGGAAGGCGAAGCCGTCCGACGCGGACTCACCGAGGCGGTGCGGCGACCGTTCCGCGTGGTGCCGTTCTTCGATCCCGGGCCGTGGGGCGGCCAGTGGATGAAGGAAGTTTGCGATCTCGACCGCTCGGCACCGAACTACGCCTGGTGCTTCGATTGCGTGCCGGAGGAGAACTCGCTCCTACTCGGTCTCGGCCCGCACCGCGTTGAGTTGCCCGCCATCGACCTAGTATTTGACCAGCCGCGGGCGTTGCTGGGCGATCCGGTTCACGCGCGGTTCGGCGACGAGTTTCCCATCCGGTTCGATTTTCTGGACACGATGGGCGGCGGCAACCTGAGCTTCCAGGTCCACCCGCTCACGGAGTACATCCAGGAGCGGTTCGGGATGCGCTACACGCAGGATGAGAGTTATTACCTGCTCGACGCCGGCCTGGACGCGACGGTCTATCTCGGTCTCCAGGAGGGCGTGGATCGCGCGCGGATGATCGCGGACTTGCGGACCGCCCAGGCCGGCGAGGCGCCGTTCACGGACGCGTGTTACGTCAATCGCTGGCCGGCAAAGAAGCACGATCATTTCCTGATCCCGGCGGGCACCGTGCATTGCTCGGGCCGGAATGCGATGGTGCTCGAAATCAGCGCCACGCCGTACATTTTCACGTTCAAGATGTGGGACTGGGACCGGCTGGGCCTCGACGGCAAACCGCGTCCGATCCACCTCGATCACGGCATCGCGAACATCCAGTGGGAGCGCACGACCGACTGGGTGCGGTCGCGGCTGATCAACCGCGTCGAAGCACTGGCCCGCGGCGAAGGCTGGCGAGAGGAACGTAGCGGCCTGCACGAACGCGAGTTCATCGAGACGCGGCGGCACTGGTTCACTGCGCCCGTGCCGCACGACACCGGCGGGATCGAAGCCGGCGGCGTGAATGTGCTCAACCTCGTGGAAGGCGAGGCAGCGGTGGTGGAAAGCCCGGACGGCGCGTTCGCGCCCTTTGAAGTGCATTACGCGGAGACGTTCATTGTGCCCGCCGCGGTGGGGCCGTACACCATCCGGCCGGGCCGCATCGGGACTGGACCGGAACTCGCGACGGTGAAAGCCTACGTCCGCACCAAACCATGAAACTCAAATCGCTCCTCGACCGGTCTGCGCTTTGCCGCGTTTTCCTCGGCTTCGTGTGCGGGTTCGCAGCGCTCGCGACGACCACGCTCCAACTCCAAGCTGGCGCGAAACCGGATCAGGTCATCGTCGTCTTCAAAACGCATTTCGACATCGGCTATACGGACATGGCGAGCAACGTGGTCCAGCGTTACCGCACCACCATGATCGACCAGGCGCTGGACGTGGTGGATGCCAGCCGCAAGCTGCCGCCGGAGCAGCAGTTCGTGTGGACGATCCCCGGCTGGCCGTTGCACAAGATGCTCGAAGACTGGCCGGGCCAGAAGCCGGAGCGCCAGCGCCGCATCGAACAGGCGTTTGAAGAAGGGCGGTTCGTCGTCCACGCCCTACCGTTCACCACCCACACGGAGTCGCTGGAACTCGAAGACCTGGTGCGCGGCCTCGGCTATGCCTCCCGACTCTCGCGCGACGCCGGCCTGCCGTTGCCGCGCGACGCCAAAATGACCGACGTGCCGTGCCATTCGTGGATTCTGCCCACGTTGCTGCGCCACGCCGGCGTGGACTTCCTGCACCTCGGTTGCAACGCGGCCAGCAGTTCGCCGCGCGTGCCGCGCCTGTTTTGGTGGGAAGGCCCGGACGGCTCGCGGCTGCTGACCATGTACACGGCCGAGAGCTACGGCACCGGTCTCGTGCCGCCGGCTGATTGGCCTTACAAAACCTGGCTGGCGCTCATTCACACCGGCGACAACCACGGTCCGCCCACGGCTGACGAAGTGACGAAGCTGCTCGCGGAAGCGAAGGAGAAGCTGCCCGGCGTGCCGATCCGCATCGGCCGGCTGAGCGATTTCGCCGACGCGATCCTCGCCGAGCACGCGGCCATTCCGGTGGTGCGCGGCGACATGCCGGACACGTGGATTCACGGGCCGATGAGCGATCCGCAAGGCGCCCGCCTCGCACGAACGGTTCGGCCGGAGATTGCGACCACCGAGGCGCTCAACACCTTGCTCCCTTTGTGGGGTGTGAAAGTTCCGCCGTCGGCGGACACGATCGCGAAGGCGTACGAGAACAGCCTGCTTTACGGCGAACACACGTGGGGCGGCGCGTATTGGTGGATTTACGGCAAGTACCTCGCGTACTACGGCGACAAGTGGCGCGAGGAACGAAAGGCGGGGCGCTTCGACCGGATCGAGTCATCGTGGGCGGAGCACACGGCCTACATCCAGCGCGCGGCGGCGAGCGCACTGCCGCTGCTCAATTACCAGCATGGCTTGCTGGCGCGCTCCGTGAACGTCGGCGGGCCGCGGATCGTGGTGTTCAATCCGCTGCCCTGGAAACGCGACGGCCGGGTCGTGATTCGGCCGGCTCTCCCGGGGGTCGAGGCGGTCAGATCGGTAGCTGGCGGAGAGGAGATTCCTGTCGCGTACGAGAAGCGCGATTTCACGTATTCGATGTCGTTCTTCGCACACGGCATCCCGGCGATGGGATACGCGACCTTCGTCCCTGCCGAGGCGCCGCCGGCCAGCGAGAAGATGAAGGCCGATCCGGCGACGGCCACACTGGAAAGCCCGTTCTTCCGAGCGGTGCTCGACACAAACCGCTTCGTCCTGCGTTCGTTGGTGGACAAGCGCAGTGGCCGGGAGTTGGTGAAGGCCGACGCGCCGCATGGCTTCGGGCAGTTCGTTTACGAGCGGTTCTCCTCGAACGAAGTCGCCGCATTCGTGAAGTCCTACGTGAAGATCAACGCCGATTGGGCCACGAACGAACTCGGTAAGCCCATGCTCCCGCCGGCGGCGCCATCAACTTACCAATGCGAGGTCCCTGCCGGGTTCGAGGTAACGTTCACGAATTCGGCGGACCGGGTGAGCGCTTCCGGCGTGGCTCGCGAGCTAGCGTGGCTGCATGGACCGCTCCACGCCCGGCTCGACGTGTATGCCGATCAACCTTATGTGGAATTCTCGGTCTCGCTGAACAAATCTGCGGACCCCTGGCCGGAAGCCGGCTGGATTGCTCTGCCCTTCAAGCTGGACCAGCCCCGATTCCAACTGGGCCGCCTTGGGTCCATCATCGACCCAGCGAAGGAGATCGTGGCAGGTGCCAACCGGTACCTCTTCGAACTCAATACGGGTCTTACCGTCACGGACGCCTCGGGACTTGGCGTCGGTTTGTGCTCCGCGAATGCGCCGTTGGTCAGCCTCGGCGAGCCGGGTTGTTGGAAGTACTCCGTGGAGGATTTCCCGCGAGCCGCCACCGTGTATGTGAATTTGTTCAACAACCAATGGACGACGAACTTCCGTCTATGGAATGAAGGCGTAGCGGGCGCCAGCGTGCGCATCTGGTCGGTGGCCAAGGACGAAAATGCCGAGGCTTCACTGGTCACGCCGTCGTTGGAGACGCGTTTCCCGCTGCAAGCCGCCATCGTGGACAGCCCAGCCGGGACGCTGCCCGCCACCGCTTTGGGCTTGGAACTTTCCCGACGCGGCATCCAGGTCACGGCGTTCGGTAGCAATCCGGACGGGCCCGGCACGGTGCTGCGCCTGTGGGAACTCGCCGGCCAGTCCGGCACCTGTGCCGTGCATTTGCCGGACGGCATGGCCGTTGTCCAAGCCCAACCGATCGACCTTCGCGGCCAACCGCAGGGCAAGGCGATTCTCGTGAAGGACGACCGGTTCAACGTCGAAATGAAGGCCTTCGCGCCGGTTAGCTTGCGACTGGAAACCGCCTCCACCCCACGCGAGGCCAACGCCGCTTTGGCCAGACGCATCCTGGCCAACCACGACCTCGACGACGTGCTGGCCCGCGCGAAGGCGCTGCTCAAAACGGGCTTTAACGCCGGCTCCGGCTATCGCGAGGTGTGGATTCGCGACTTCGCCACGTTCATCGAGTTGAGCTGCGACGTGCTCGATCGCGCGGAGATCAAGGACAACCTCCGCATGTTTTTCCGCCTCCAGGGCGACGACGGCAACATCGTGGACGGCTTCGTTCACAAATCGCAGGCCAACGTCGGGTACCAGTACATCAAGAAACCGGGTGTGCCGGATTATTGGGGCCACAAGAACACGGTCGAGACCGACCAGGAAAGCTCGCTCGTCCAAGCCATCCACACTTACGTGCGCAAGACGGGCGACACGGCGTTTTTGCGGGAAGTCATCGACGGCCGGCGCGTGCTCGACCGGCTGGAGTCGGCTTTGGATTACCTGCTGCGCCATCGCTTCGACCCGGCGCACGGCCTGCTTTGGGGCGCAACCACGGTGGATTGGGGCGACGTGCAACCCGAGCACGAATGGGGCGTGGAGCTGG
>JAKCAB010000211.1 GCA_021839785.1 bacterium
TTCGTCTGGTGCATGTTGCCGTTGACGCTGGCCAACGTGATGGTCGGCAACCTGCTGGCGCACGAGCGATTCAAGGCGGTGCCGTGGCTGCTTCTGCTGGCGGTGGGCTACGGACTGGCGTTGTGGCTGCGCGTCCCGGCGTTCCAAGCGGCCGAGCAGGCCGTCGCCTTCAAGATGGTCGTGCAAACCTTGGGCACGTTCAGTCTGCTGCTGCTGGCGGTGGCCGCATGGTTTACCTGGAGCCGTGGGAATTCTCACCGCGCGGCCGGAAACCCCACGGCTTGAGCCGGAGCGCCCCCTCGCGAAACCTCCCATGTCTTCGTCCTCCGCCCACTCCCTCGATCCCGAAGCGCGGCGGCTCCTGCTCGCGCTCGCCCGCGAAGCTTTGTGCCGCAGCGTCGCCGGTGCTCCGCCACCGGAAATCGCCGGCTGCAAGGTGCCGCCCCGGTTGGCCGAGCCGGCCGCGTGTTTTGTCACTTTGACACGCTATGGCCAGCTCCGCGGTTGCATCGGAAACCTCGATCCCCGCGGGCCGCTCTGGCAGGCCGTGCTCGAAAACACCCGCGCCGCTGCGCTGCGCGACGCGCGCTTCAGTCCCGTCACCGCGGACGAATTGGAGACCATCGAGATTGAGATCAGCGTCCTCGCGCCGCCGCAGCCGCTGGCCTTCGCGTCGCCGGCGGAATTGCTCGCCCGCCTCGAACCCGGCCGCGACGGCGTGGTCCTCGAACTGGGCGCCCGCCGGGCAACGTTCTTGCCGCAAGTCTGGGAGAAGCTGCCCGACAAGGCGAAGTTCCTCGACCAGCTCGCGCTCAAGGCGGGCGGCGCTCCGGGGGATTGGCGCCTGCCAGGAACGGCGGTCAGGATCTACCAGGTCGAGCATTTCTCGGAAGGAGACGCCGGCAGCCAAGAGCAGTAACCGCCGCCGCTTGAATCCGCAGACTCTCGCCTTTACTTTCGCTGCATGGAAATCGTCACCGTTTTTCGCACCTTCCAACCGACCGAGGCTCAACTCGTCCGGTCCCGCCTCGAAGCCGCCGGCATTCTCGCCTGCGTCGTGAACGAAAATGCTGCGCTGGCGGTGACCGGTGCCGGGGTGCCGGCGGTGGAGATTCGCGTCGAAGTGGACGAAGCCTCGGCTGCCGACGCCCGCGCGCTCATCGACGCCTCGGAACACGCCGAATGAAGAAGTCCTTCGCCGCCGCGCTGCGGCAACTCCAACGCCAACTGCCCGCCGGCGAACTCAGGCTCGACGCCGCCACCCTGGCAGCCCACGCCGGCGACAAGTGGTTCGCCCGCCACCAGCCTCAAGCCGTCGCGCTCCCCCGCTCCACCGGGTCGGTCGCGAAAATTCTACGCTTCGCCTCGCAGCATCGAATACCCGTCACCGCGCGCGGTGCCGGTCACGGCTACGTCGGCGGCTGCGTTCCCACGCGGGGCGGCATCGTGCTGTCGCTGGCGCGAATGAATCGCATCAAGCAAATCCACGCCGGCGATTTCGTCGCGGTGGTCCAGCCGGGCGTGATCACCCAGAAGCTGCAGGATGCCGTCGAGGCCAAGGGCCTGTTCTACCCGCCCGATCCGGCCAGCCGATCCGAGTGCACGCTGGGCGGCAACATCGCCACCAACGCCGGCGGGCCACGTTGCCTCAAGTACGGCGTCACCCGCGATTACGTGCTCGGCCTGGAAGTCGTGCTCGCCGACGGCACGGTGACACGCCTGGGCAGCCGCACACACAAGAACAAGACCGGCTTCGAGCTGGCGCGGCTTTTCGTTGGCTCCGAAGGAATGCTGGGAGTCGTCACCGAAGCCACGCTCAAGTTGATCCCGCTGCCGCCCGATCGCGCCTGTCTGTGCGTGGGCTACGGCACGATGCGCGCCGCGGCCCAAGCCCTGCGCGCGATCTTTGCCGCGGGCTTCCTGCCTTGTGCGCTCGAAATCGCCGACAAGTTCACCCTCGCCGCCGCCCAGCGCCGCACCGGCAGCCAGCGCCTCGAGGGTTGCGAAGCACTGATCATCGTGGAGTTGGATGGCCAACCGCGCTCGGTCCGCGCCGAGTTGCGTCAAGTCGAGGCGGTGGCACGCGGCCTTCAACCTCGTTTCGTCCAGCGCGCTTTCGGCGCCGACGAATGCGAGAAGCTTTGGCAGATTCGGCGCGAATTCTCCTACGCTTTGCGCGACACCGGCCTCACCAAACTGAACGAAGACATTGCCGTGCCGCGCAGCCGGCTCGAGGACTTGTTCTGCTTCGCCGAACGGCTCCAAAGCAAGCATGGCCTGCCGCTCGCTTGTTTCGGCCACGCCGGCGACGGCAACATCCACGTCAACGTGATGGTGGACGAGACGCAGCCGAACGCAAAGGCCCGCAGCGAGGCGGCGCTAGACGACCTGTTCGCGCAAGTGCTGGCGTGGGGCGGCGTGATGACCGGCGAACACGGCGTGGGCCTGGCCAAGAAGCGCTGGTGGCCACAGGCTGCCGACGAATCGGTGCGCCGCCTGCACGCCCGGGTGAAGCAGGCCCTCGACCCGCTGGGCATCCTGAATCCAGGAAAGTTCCTGGAATGATGCCTCGTGGCTGCCGTCGTAAGACGGCGGCGGCAAGGCAGCAGTTAGGAGTCAAAAGTCAGAAGCTAGAAATTAGAAGTTAGAAGCTGGCATCCAGCATCCGGTATCCGGTATCCGGCGTCAGGCATCCGCTACTCCCTGCCCAAACGCAAAACCGCCAACCTTTCTTGAGTTTTTGAGTTTCGGCTGATCCTCGTGGCTGTCGTCGTTAGACGGCGGCAGCCAGGCCAGCCACGTTCTGACGAACGTAGCCACTTAGCCGAATATCCGCTTCAACCGCCAGGCGTCGTAGGCCGCGCGCTGCGTCGGGTTCATCTTCGCAAAGTCCGGCGCGCCGCCGTCAAACGTCGGCCAGGCGGGCGCGGAAACTGCGGGCTGGCCAGTGGAAGCGAGCGCGGGCTTCGTCGCCGCGAGCGGATTGTTCCGCACCTCGACTTTTGCGCGCGTGCCGCTCCCGCCGTAACTCATGGCTTGGTCGGTGAGTTCCAGGTCTTTCGCCAGTTCGCGGTGCGGCTGGATGCCTTTGGCCTGCAAAACGCCGTGGTAGGCGCGCACGGCCTCCTCCGGCGAGACCTTGCCGTCGGTGATCAGCCGCAGCAGCTCGATGAACGCGAGCTGGTGCTCCGCGTTGTTGATCTTGCGCCCGAACAGCGCCACCCGCGCCCCGTACTTCTGCGCGTCATGGATGAGTTTGAAGGCGTCGTAAGTGGTGCCGGCGCTGCCGCCGAGGACGCCGACCACCATGTTAGGATCGTACTGGCAAAGCTCCTCCATCGCGCGCGGCCCGTGATAGACGATCTTCAGGAAGATCGGCCGCCCGGCCGCGGGCACGCCGGCGAGGGTGCGGAGGATGTTGTCGTTGATGAATTCGCCGAGTTTCTCCGCTGGGATGCCGCTCTCGACGTTGGGATCGAACACTTCGAGGAAATGCCGGAAGCGCTTCCGCTCCGCTTCTTCGCGAAACTCCTTGTACCAGCGTAACGCCTCGCGGTCTTGTTCGAGGTCGTTGACGAACGTGACCGAATAGAGGCCCAGGTTCGCGCCGGGGAACTCGCCGTTGCCGTCGCGCTCGCATTCGACCTGGCCGCACTGGATCTGGTCGATGCTCGCGCTGCGGAAAGGCTGGGATGGCTCGCGGGTGTAACAACCGTGGCGCGCAGCCCAGACATCGGTGGTGTCGTTGGCGCGCGCGGCCGGCGTGACGTGCGAGTTCCGGAATAGCCCTTCCTTGATCGTGAGTTGCTCGTTCACATAGGTGGACATCAGCATGATGTCCACGAGGCCTTGGTGGGTGACTTCGCGGATAATGTCGAGGAACTCCGGCAGGTTGCGGTAGCCGAACTCCTCGCGGCTCCAGACTTCCGGTGAAAATTGTGCCGGCCGCGCGCCGCGCCGCGCCAGATAGGAGCGCGGCCCCGTCGCCCGCACGCCAAAGGCCATGTCGGCGTCCTTGGCGTCCGCAATGATGAACGCGCGCGACCGCGGGTTCGCTTTGATCTCGGCGAGTTTGCTGTCGAGGGATTTCATCCTTCCGTTCACACCCTTTCGTGGCGATTTGACAACGGGGAAGCGCTGCCGACAATGCCGCGATGCCGACGGTCATGCGCATTGGGCCATACCGATTCCATTTTTACAGCCGGGAAGGCCACGAGCCACCGCACATCCACGTTGCCCGTGACGACTTCGAAGCAAAGTTCTGGTTGGAGCCGGTGGCGCTCGCGGCAAATTACGGCTTCCGGCCGGCGGAACTGCGCGACATCCAGCGGCTGGTGGAAGAGCATCGCCAAAAGTTGACCGCCGCGTATATTCGTGTCCATGGACAATAACGCTTCAACACCTGCAGCCGCACTCCGCTGCTGGGTCGAAGGCCGGCGTATCTGGCTCGAACTGACCGACCAGCGATTGGTCAGCTTTCCCGCCACGAAATATCCGCTGCTCGCCAATGCCAGCACCGAAGAACTGGCCCAGGTCCGACTCCGCGTCGAAGGCCGGGCCTTGCGGTGGGAGAATCTCGACGAGGACATTTGGGTGGAGGATGCAATACAAGGGCGGTTCCCCCATCCCAAAACCAATTTGGTCTCCGCGTAGTTCGATTCTTCCCGCATGAGGTCTCACTTCAACTGTGCCAGAATCTGATCGGTCACCGCCTGAACCACGGCCTCGGCGTCGGAGTCGAAGCCAGCCGGCTCGTCTTTCGCCGGCACCTGACAGGTCACGCCCGGACGCCATTCGTCGTTGTCGCAGAGTTCGCATTCCTTGAGGCCGTAACGCGGGTCCACGTAGCCGAGGCTTTGCTTGATCTTGAGCAGGTCTTGGAGCTGTTGGGGCGTGAAGGTGTTCGGCGTCTTGCCCAATTGCGCCGTCACCAACAGCGTGCGGCAATAGGCCTCGATGATCTCCGTCCGCCAGTAGGCCTCTTCGATGTTGTTGTGGCTCCAAGTCACGACGCCGTGATTGGCCATCAGGATCGTGTTGTGCTTGTCCACCAACTCGGCCACGAGCTTGCCCATCTCCGGCGTGCCCGGCGTGCGATACGGCGCGATGGCGACGCTGGCAAAAACCTCATATTCCGGAATCATGCACGTTGGCGGCACGATGCCCGCCACCGCGAAGCCCGTGGCATAGGGCGGATGGCAATGGCACGTGGCCACAGCTTTCGGCTGCTTTTGCATGATCTGCAGGTGCATCAGGATTTCGCTGGTGCGTTTCTTGGTGCCCAGGAGCTGGTTGCCCTCGAAATCCACCAAGCACATATCCTCGGGTTTGAGCGAGCCTTTGCTCACGAGCGTGGGCGTGCAGATCGCAATGTCCTCGCCGACCTTGATCGCCATGTTGCCGCCGTTGCCATCCACATAGGCGCGAGTCCAGAGGCGTCGGCCCATCTCGCAAATCTGCTGCTTCAAATCGAGAGCGTAGGCAGAGTTGAAGAACGCCTCCAATTCGGCCTTGGGCGACTTCGAGCTGAGCGGCTTGCTGGGCGGCTGGGGTTTCTCGCTGCCAGTCGGAGCGGCGGGTCGCGCGGTCGCGGCCGACGGGGCCAGTCCTGTGGTTTTGCCGTTGCCGCGGCCGGCGTCCAGCGCATCGCGGACCAAGTCGCGGGCGGACGGCGTTAAGAGGGCGTCGGCGGGGATCGAATTCAGGTCCACGCCCCGGCGGAGCATGTCTTCCACGTCGCGGGCGCTGATAACTTTTTTCATGGGCGGAAAGGAGAGTAGAAAATTTCGTCGATGAGAGCGGCGTTGATGGCGTCCACCGGGGTTGGCTGAGCAAACGGCTGCGCGGCCTCGCGGCCTTCCACATAACCTATCACGTCACCCACGCCGCCGCCGAGATCGTCATAAACCACCAGACTCGGATCTTTGCTGAGAGTAATCGGCGCCTCGCCGGCTTGCGGAAAATGCTCGCGTGTGAACGGGCTGACCAACAGCCAGCGACCGCCCACGTATGCCGGAATCGTCCGGCTCAAGGTCACACGACCGATGACGGTGCCGAGTTTCATGGCGAGGAGCGAGAGGGCGTACCCAAGGCGTCTTCCAGGGCGGTGGTGCCGGGCGTCACCTCGTCCACAATGCCGATGATCATCCAGCGCGCGGGGCTCTTATCGTCCCCCACCGCCTTCCGCGCGGCCAACCCGTCGCTGGAAAGGACGACGCGCTCGTGCAAACCGGCGCCGAGGCAATCGAGGGCAACGCAAGGCGCGCCCTCGGGCTGGCCTTCGCGCCCGATCGGCTGGCAGATGATCAACCGCCAGCTCGCGAAGCTCGGATGCTTGCGGGTGGCGGTGACGTTGCCTTCGACGCGGGCGAGGAGCATGGGTGTCAGGAGTGTGAAGCTAGGAGTTAGAAGCGAGAATCCGAGACGAGTACCCGTTTAACATGCGAGCCACTTCG
>JAKCAB010000699.1 GCA_021839785.1 bacterium
CGAGGTGGCGCAGCACGTCTTGCGACATCACTTCGACGCGTTTTACCAGACCGAGAAAGTGGCGACCGAGGCACCGAAAGGCACGTACACGCTGGTGGCGCAGTGCGGCATGAGCGGGGTCATCCTGGGCCCGCCGAACTACCACGATTACCAGGTCAAGTTGCACAAACTCCACAGCGAGCGTTTTTCGAACCTGCCCTTCGAGGCCTACAAGGCGCGGGTCAAGATTGTCCGCGACGAAGCGGTGGTGAAACAATGGCTCGAGGAGCAGAGCTGGAAGTGCGAATACATCGGCCTCAACCTGCCCGAGCCGGTGCGGTTCACGACGCGCGAGGAGGCGGAAAAGCACTTCCGCGAAACGCACTTGCCGAACCTGATCAAGTCCGTCGATTCCTTTGTGCTGCTCGGCCTGGAGAACCAGCGCTTCATGTCGCGGGGGTTGCGGGCGGCGCTGCGCGAAACGTTGGAAGAACAACGGCGCTTCCCGCTCAAGGTGGCGACGGTGCTCAGCCAGCAACTCGCCGGGCAGGGCCTCCAGTTCTTCAAGGTCAACAAGACCGTCACTCACGTCTGTGTCGCGCGCCCGCACCATCTTGACATCGTGCATTCGTCGATTTCGGATGGCGTGCGACGGATCGTGGAATTCATCGATGCTCACACGGGTTGCAGCCGACGCGACTTGTTGGACGCGCTTGCGCCGATACCGCCTGCGCCCGCCACCCCGGCACCGGCCGCGCCGGAAGCCGCCGCCGCGACGGATGGTACCTCTGAGAAACCAGCCGCTGCGACCGGCCCGGCTCCCACACCGGCCCAGACCGCGGTGATCACGGACCTGCATTGGCTGATCCATCAAGGGCACGTGATCGAGTTTACGGACGGTCGGATGGAAACGGCGAAGGCACCCAAGCCCATGCCGCCGCCCAAAGCTCCCCGACCGGCACCCAGCAAGCCGCAGGAGGGCAAACCCACGAACGAGCCGGTCGCCGCTACTGCCGAGCCGACGGCTGGCGCGCCCGCCGTCGTTGCGCCTGAGGCCGCACCCACAGAGGTTGCGCCGGTCGTGGAAACCTCGCCGCCTACCGAGGTCGCGCCGCCGGTCACGACTCCGGAAGCGCAAACCGAGCCGAAGGCCGAGACGCCGCTGACCACGGAGCTAGCGCCAGCGCCGGCGGTGCCGCCCGCACCGGCTGCGGGGGAGTCAGCGCCCGCTTCTGAGCCCAAACCGGAGGCTTAGTCCACCTACAACCGAGGCCCGGCGTGGATCGCATCAAGGCGGTGCGTACTCAGGCCGCCTTGGGTGTTGGCACTCCTTTGCATTCGCCCCAGGCAGCCGCTACGTTCGAGCTTGTTGGTCGCAATCCCGCCGCCGACTTCAACGATTTAACAATGAACACCACCACCGATCTCACGCAACGACCGCCCCGCAGCCCGCGAGTGCGCCTTGGCGGGTACGCGATTCTTCCCCGCCTGTTGGACAAGTGCCGCGCCCTGCTCGCCGGCAAGGTCGGCGAGTACAAGTAAGTACGCCTGTCCGCTGGACCAGCAGTTCCTGACTTTCGCCGGCGTGGACCCGGACGCACTCCAGGCCGAAGTGGCCAAAGGCCTCGGCGACGGCGCCGTTCTCGAATGGATCAGCGCTCACGCCCGCCCCGCGCGTGGCGGTGCTGAGATCGCGGCCTGGTCTGCGTGGCAGGAGCAGCGGGTCCCCGGCGATGTCGAATCGCGCGCGTTTTTGCACGAGACGCATCGCCAGGCTGCGGCCCACCGCGAGGTCATCGGGGGGTGGTTCGACCTGCTCGATCTGGACGATTATGTGAGTTTCGGCGGCAAGGCCTGAAGCGGGGGGTGTCAGTGCGCCGGATCGCTGACGGCGCCTCACGTTCGCGCCAGGCCGTGCGGATGGGTGTGAAGCAGGCTGTGGGGTTTCTCCAAGCCATGTTCGAGCATCAGCGGTTCGTCGCCCAGCACCTCGCGGGTCGGGCCTTGCGCCACCAAACGCCCGCCGTCGAGCACCAGCACCCGGTCGCACAGGGCGACAATCATTTCCAAGTCGTGACTGGCGACGAGCTTGGTCGCAGGCAATCGCCGGCAGAGCGCGATAAACTCGCGCCGGCCGCGCGGATCGAAGTTCGCCGTGGGTTCGTCGAAGACCAGCACTTCCGGGGCGCACGCCAGCACTCCGGCCAGGCAAACCCGCTTCTTTTCGCCCAGGCTCAAGTGGTGCGGTACGCGCGCCTCGAAGCCAGGCAGTTCCACTTCGACCAACGCCGCGGCGACTCGCGCCGGGATGGCCTCAGGCGCGAGCCCGAATTGCTGCGGGCCGAAGGCCACGTCTTCGCCTACGCTGGCCGAGAAAAGCTGGTCGTCCGGATCTTGAAACAGCAGCCCGACCCGGCGCCGGATTTCGGGCAGGTTCGCGGCCTCGACGGCGAGGTCGGCCACCTGGATGCGACCCGCCTGCCGCGGCACGCCGAGCAGGCCGTTCAAGTGCAGGAGCAAAGTGGATTTGCCGGCGCCGTTGGGTCCGATCAAACCGACGGTCTCGCCCTTGGCGACGCGAAACGAAACGTCGTTTAGCGCGCTGCGCCCGTCCGGGTAGGCAAAACTCAGGTGCTCGACCAGAATCACCGGCGAATGATGGGCGGAAGCCCGCGAGGCGGAAAGTCCGGAATGGCGCTCGCCGGCCGCGAGCCGGCGGTTCGCGGGCGAGGACAAGTGTCCGCCGCTTTACGATTCCGCGCCGCGGCGCGATAGTCTCGCCCGTGAATGGCTGACATCGTCCTGGCTACCCTGAACGCGAAGTTCATCCACGCCGCCTTCGGTTTGCGCTACCTGCTGGCGAATCTGGGGGAACTGCGTTCGCGCGCAGTGCTCACCGAGTTCGACATCCACCAGCGCCCGTTGGAAATCGTCGAGCGAATCCTGTCGCATCGACCGCGCATCGTGGGGCTGGGCGTGTACATCTGGAACGCGCGCGAGGCCGCCGAAGTGGTGGCGCTGCTGAAACGCGTGCAACCACAAGTCTTCGTGATTCTGGGCGGGCCGGAGGTCAGTCACGAAACCGATCAGCAGGCGATCACACGACTGGCCGACTGCGTGATCGCGGGCGAGGCGGACCTGAAGTTCGCCGAAGTCTGCCGCGCCGTCCTGGCGGGACGGTTCGTTGGCGCAAAGACCGTTTCGGCCGGACTGCCTGATCTCAACGGACTGGCTTTACCTTACGGCGAGTACACCGAGACCGATGTCGCGCACCGGATCGTTTATGTGGAGGCGTCGCGCGGCTGTCCGTTCGAGTGCGAGTTTTGTCTCTCATCGCTGGACATCCCGGTGCGGCAGTTTCCGCTCGAGTCATTCCTCGCGGCGATGGAGCGGTTGCTGGCCCGCGGCGTTCGCCACTTCAAGTTCGTGGACCGCACGTTCAACCTGAACCTGCGCGTCGGCAGCGCAATCCTCGAATTCTTCCGCGCGCGCTACACACCCGGCTTGTTTCTGCACTTCGAGATGGTGCCAGATCGGCTGCCGGCCAGCCTGCGGCAGGCGATCGCGGCCTTTCCCGCTGGAGCGATCCAGCTCGAGGTCGGCATCCAGACGTTCAACCCCGACGTTGCCGCGCGCATCAGCCGGCGACAGGACTACGTGCGGCTCGAAGACAATCTGCGATTCTTGCGGGAGCGAACCGGGGTTCACATCCACGCGGACCTGATCTTCGGGCTGCCGGGCGAAACGTTCGCGAGCTTCGCGGCGGGCTTCGACCGGTTGCTGGCGCTGCGGCCGCACGAGATTCAGGTCGGTCTCCTGAAACGCCTCCGTGGCACGCCAATCGTCCGCCACGACGCGGAGTGGGGCATGGTCTATTCGCCGCTGCCACCGTACGAGTTGCTGCAGAACCACGACGTGGACTTTACCACGGTCCAGCGCCTTCGCCGGTTCGCGCGGTTCTGGGACCTCGTGGCCAACAGCGGGCGCTTTCTGGCCACGGCGGTGTTGCTTTGGGAAGACGAGATCTCGGCGTTCAACGCGTTCTTGCGGTTGAGCGATTGGTTATATGCCAAGGCGGGCCGCCAACACGCCATCGCCTTACCGCGACTGGCCGGTTTCATCGCGGAATACCTCACCGCGGAGCGCGGCGCTGACGCTGGCCGAGTCGAACAAAGCATCAGGCAGGATCTTGAGCGAGGCACCGGGCCTCGGGGCGTGTCCGGCGAAACACCGGGCAGGGCTGCGATCGACAAGCGCCAGCGCCGCCAGCGGGCGAGGGACGCAGCCGCTTGAGTGTCGCGTGCGGTGTCTCCCAGCCGGACAAGCGGGGCTCGGGCAAGCGAAAAAAAACGCCCTTTAAGCGGAATTGACTTGCGGAATCCACGTCGATGCCATACATAGTATGGCATGAAAATGACGATGCACATCGACGAGGATTTGCTCGATCGCGTGATGAAAATCCACGGCTGCGCCAGCAAGACCGAAGCGGTGGATCTGGCTTTGCGTGAAATTGAGCGTCGCCATCTTCTCCGCGGCTACGGAAAGACCGGGCTCGGCTTGAGCGCGACCGAACTCAGAGACGCGATCGATCCCAACTACGACCTCCTGGCCAGCCGGGAGGCGACTTCCCGCACGAGTTATGGAAAGCGTCGTTCTCGTTGACAGCAGCGTCTTCATCGGGCTGCTGCGCGACGGGCGCGATCCGGCGCGGGAACTCGTGGGACGTGCCGCCACCACCGACCTGGCCACGTGCGGCATGGTTCGCCTGGAGGTGGTGCGCGGCCTCACCGGGTCCAAACAGCGGCGGGCGTTTGAAACGTTCCTGAGTGTTTTGCGCAACGTGCCGACGGACAATCGCCTCTGGGAGGAGGCGGCCGAAATGGCGTGGGGCTTGGATCGCCGGGGTGTGACTTTGCCGGCACAGGACCTTCTCATCGCCTGCTCGGCGCTGCGAATCGACGCCGCCGTCCTGACCTGGGACAAGCATTTCTTTAGCATTCCCAACCTGCGCGTCTTCGATTCTCTGGACGGACTGGCGTGAGGCTCAGCGCGTCACCAGCACCAACCAATCTTCAGCGCCATCGACCGGCGGCGTGCCCAGGTTCACCTTTCCGGGCCCTTTCACTTCGCGCACATCACCACCCTGGAGTTCGCCGCCGGTGCGGGGATTGAACCAGCGGACCGAAAACGCCGCGGCGCTTTCGCCCAGGTCGAGGTCCGCGGTGCCGCCGTTGGGAAGAAAAACCACGTACACTTCGCCGGCTTTCGCGAAGCAATAGCGCGAATTGTCGTGTGCTGGATTGCCGACCAGCGCATCGGCATTGGCCATTTCCCAGAAGGGAATCCGGTGGTCGCGGAAAAACGCGAGTGCGATGCGACAATAATCCCAAGACCGGTCCCGACTGCGCCAGTCCTCACAATTGAGATCATTCTGCGGGAACCGGTATCCAAAGTAGTACTCCACGCCCGCGCCGCCGGCCAGGAGCGTGCCCCAGAGGCAGAATTTGCGGATCTCGTGAAGCGTGTATGGCTTTCCACCCTGGGTCGCCACCCCGTCTTGACCGGCATAACCGGGATCCGGCGGGACGCCCATCTCGGCAGGGTTTTGTTCGTCGTTCGCCACCACCCAAGGCCGGCCGGCGTTTGCAGATTCGTTCACCCACTTGAGCACCCGCTGATGTGCCGCGCTCCAACTGTTCTGGAGCGATGCGCCGGTGAGCGCGGACTGATCGCCAACCAGCTTGCTGTAAACGCGGTCCTGCCAGTCCGGGTACGTGTGGACCACGATGAGATGATGGTAAGGATCGGTGTCGCGGATGTATCGGGCCATCGCTCGCTGCTGCTCGGCCGACTGGGTGTTTTCTTCGCCGAGGTTCCAGTTCAGAGCCAACTCGTGACCGAAACGCGCGATAAGTTCGCGCAAGTACAGTCGGCGCTCCGGACCGAGGTCGCCACCGTCGAGCGATTGCGCGGCGCCGGGGCCGTTGTGATCATCGTTCTCGGTCTCCTGAAGTTTGAAATGCAGGTAAAGTCCTCGTGCCTGCGCGTGATCGAAAACGATCTGCCACTGATCGAGCTTCGAACAATCGTAGTGGAACTTGTCGTTTCGCTCGACGAACGGCCACACATCGTCGCCATCGCCGCCGGCGTTGTAGGTTAGAAACGAAAAAGCGTTGCAGCCCTTGCCGGACAAGTAATTCAGCGCGCCGATCAATCCCTTGCCCCGGCCATCCTTCCAGGTCGGGTCGCCGCGTCGCCAATCCCGGACATGAGATTGCCAGGTTTTGAGCCCGGTCGGGGTGGCCTCGCCGGGCCGCGTCTGGCCTTGGCGTCGGTTCGAATAAGTGCCGTCGAAATCCGCGTAGGCGAGCAGGTTCTCCGGCGCGTCCGTCCCGGCCTTAAGGAAGAATTCGCCCGTGCCGGCGAACCGGAGGTAATGCTTGCCCACGTATTCGAG